>NZ_JBRJGQ010000009.1:0-179363 GCF_053628575.1 Roseovarius sp. MBR-51 | reverse complement strand
AAACTATAGTCTTATGCAGCAGCAAAACGACAAAAACCGCAGGAAACAAGACTTCGCCTGAACAAGCGCGGCATAATCCGAAGCGCGGCATTATGGGCCTTATGCCGACATCGGCATAAGGCCCATTGGACCGGCAGCGAAAAGCGGCTGGAGCGGATCAAGAAGTTTGCAAATCGTGAAGCCTATGCCTTTGAAGAACTGGTCGCTGAAATTGGCGCTTGTTTTCTTGGTGCCCAGATTGGCGTCGCGCCGGAATTCGACCAAAGCGCCGCCTATGTCGAAGGTTGGTTGAAAGCGCTCAAAGAGGACAAACGGGCGATTTTTCGTGCGGCGTCCGAGGCGCAGAAAGCCGCCGATTTTGTCCTAGCAGCCGCAGGTCAATCGAAAGCGGCCGCAGCATGAGCGGCCCCGCAATCTTACCCCCGATGACGTGCCGCAAATGCGGCGCGTCAAATCCGGTGATCTTTCTTGCGCCGGTCATCGTGAAAGGCAGTTGCTCCTGTATTTGCTTGGATTGCGCCGAGGCCCGTTCGTGGCTCGATCCGGACGGCAACTTGAAGTCTGGTGTTGAGCTTTGAGCACCTGCGCCCCGCCTCATGTGGCGGGGCGCAGGCACTTTCAACGAGATGAGATAATGTGGCCCGTGCTGCTGCGCACGGGCCGCTCTGAGAAACGGACTGTGCGGAGGATCGACTGGCTTTCAGCCCGCTCACCTCCTTCAGGCTTTTTTCAATTTGATTGGTCCGCCCAACATCCCTGTCGCGTCCCGTCAATGGGCAAGCGCCGCGCGGGCGCGTCGTCAAAGCCTGCAACCCGTGTCCTCGCGCGGGGCGCGCTGCCGGCCGCACCAGTTGCTGGCTTTGACCCTTTGACTGGCCGTTCCAGGGCCGTGGGTCGGGCTGTGCCCCCACCCACTCTGTTTCGCCGAATACATGCGTATTCGGTCAGATCAGATTGGCCGGTGTGCAGCCCATCGGCGGGAGGGGAGCCAAGCCCCAACCGCAGCACCCAAGAGGAGGCCACAAATGGCTCACAAATATCAGCCCCCGAAATTCTGGACCTGCGACTGTGATAGCACGACCGGCGGTCACATCATCGACGGGCTTTATAGCACCTGCGTCTATTGCAGGAAGCATCGGCACGAGCTGAAGGAGATCGTTGGGAAACCCATGCAAACTGTTCTGAGGTTCAAGCTATGATGGAAAGGGCAGGGGCGGCAAATCGGTGATCACGACCCGTGTCACTAGACGCATATACGCACCTGTAACAATTGAAACATATAGTGATCAAAAGGCTGAATTAATCGGCTCTTGCCGGCATACGCCAAGCGCCATTTTGAAGGCCGTGTCACTAAAAGGATATATGATCAAGAATGTATATCCAGCCGCGCCCAACAAGGATGATAGGGCGCGGCACGTCAATAGCCTTGGGACATGCTCGCAAGCTGCGCGTGTCCCAGGGCGATTGCCTGATGAGAGTTTGTGTGACGCTGGGAGAGCGATTTGACCGACACCCCCGCGCAAGCGCGGAGACCCCCGTCAGTCAAGCGCCTCTGGCGCGGCTCTGTCCGTCAGAGGTCGAGCAGCCGCCAGCGGCCTGCGCCGTCGTGCCAGTTTCCGCCCTGCAAATGCGCAGAGTGGTAGCGCGCGCAAGCGAACGCCGAGGCGTGCTGACTACCCAAGACTAGCTGATTTAGGAGCTTCCAACATGGCCGTTTACCTGATTTGAGACTGCGCATTTGCGAACAGAACAAAAACAGAATGTTTAGACAAATGTTTAGACGCGCAAACGCACGTTGGCCGCAGATTTTCTAAGTCATTGATTTTAAATGGAGGCGAGTAGGAGAATCGAACTCCTGTTCACGGATTTGCAATCCGCTGCGTCACCACTCCGCCAACTCGCCGCTCCAAGTGGTTGGGGTGAATTATATGATCGGGCGGGGCGGCGCAAGTGGGCAATGCGGTGTTTTGCATGGCCAGATTGCCCGAAGAGCATTGGACCTATTGCCGTTGCCGCCGGGTGGGTTCTGTGCGAAAACTTGAGGGGTAAGATTCCGAACGCAAGAGTTTAAACCATGACAGACTATGCCGCGCGGCGCACGATGATGGTGGATACGCAAGTACGCCCGTCTGATGTGACCAAATTCCCGATCATCGACGCCATGCTCTCGGTCCCGCGCGAGGTGTTTGTACCGACCGCGCTGCGCGAGGCGGCCTATATGGGGGAGAACCTCGATCTGGGTGAGAGCCGGGTGATGCTCGATCCGCGCACGCTGGCCAAGATGTTGGACGCGCTGGAGATCGAGGGCGACGATCTGGTGCTCGATATCGGGCCGGCCTATGGGTATTCCGCTGCCGTGATTGCCCGCATGGCCGAAGCGGTTGTCGGGGTCGAGGACAAAGCGGCACTGGTCGAAGAGGCACAGCGCACTCTTTCCGAGCAAGGCGCCGACAATGTGGTGATGCATGAGGGGCCGCTTGCCGATGGTGCGCCGGAGCATGGACCCTACGACGTAATTACTGTGCAGGGTGCGGTTGCCCATCTGCCCGAGGCGTTGCTGGCGCAACTCAAGGACGGCGGGCGCATCGCCTGTCTGTTCATGGAGGGGGCCTTGGGTGTGGTGCGGATCGGTTACAAGATCGACGGTCAGATCAGTTGGCGTGACGCGTTCAATGCGGGCGCGCCGATCCTGCCCGGATTTGAAAGGCACGCGGCCTTTACCCTATGACGGGTTGGGCGCGGCAAAAAAAAAGAGAGAGTGCAGAGCATGAAAACAGGAAACGTGCGGGCCCTCGGCGTTGTGATTGGACTGACGGTTCTGAGCGTCGTGCCGCTTGCGGTCCGAGCGGAGACCCTGGCTGACACGCTCAAGAGTGCCTATATCAACAGTGGTCTTCTGGACCAGAACCGTGCCTTGCTGCGTTCAGCCGATGAGGATGTGGCGCAGGCTGTGGCCAGCCTGCGGCCGATCATCGACTGGACGACTGGAATAAGCATTGATTCAAGCGATTCTCGGACGCAGGCGATATCCCGCAATAATACTGCAACCGAGCTCAATCTGGCGATCACCGGCAGTTTGCTGCTCTATGATTTCGGGCGCAGCGATTTTTTGACCGAGTCCGCCAAGGAGATCGTTCTTGCGACGCGACAGACGCTGATCAGCGTTGAGCAATTTGTCCTGCTGACCGGCGTGCAGGCCTATATGAACGTGATCCGCAATCAGGAGTTTGTGGCGCTGCGCCAGAACAACTTGCGGCTCTTGCGCGAAGAATTGCGGGCTGCGCAGGATCGCTTTGATGTGGGTGAAGTCACACGGACCGATGTGGCGCAGGCGGAGTCCGCCGTGGCACTGGCGCAGAGCGGGCTGGCGGCTGCGCAGGGCGATCTGACCCGAGCGATCGAGGAATTCCGCGAGGCGGTGGGGCGCGATCCGGGGCCGTTGCAAACACCGGGGGATTTGCCGCGACTTGGCGAGAATGTCGATGCCGCCAAGGCCGTGGCCGTGCGGCGTCATCCCGACATCTTGCAGGCGCAGCACAATGTTGCGGCTGCAGAGTTGAACATCCGGGCTGCCGAGGCCGCTTTGATGCCCACGGTGAACCTGACGGCGCGGATCGGAGCGTCTGAAGATCTGGATGGGTCCGACATGTCGCGCACCGGCAGCGTCGGGGTCGAATTGCGTGGTCCTATCTATCAGGGCGGGCGTTTGAATTCGGCTCAGCGTCAGGCAATGGCGCAGCGCGATTCGCAACTGGCGCAGCTGCATCTGGCCGGGCTTCAGGTGAAGCAGGACGTGGGCAACTCGTATGCCAATCTGGGCGCTGCGCGGGCAAGCCGCACCGCGAGCCGCGAGGCCGTGCGCGCCGCTCAGGTCGCGTTTGAGGGCACGCGCGAAGAGGCGACGTTGGGGGCGCGCACCACGCTGGACGTGCTGGATGCCGAACAGGGCCTGCTGGATGCGCAGGCCAATCTGATTTCGGCCAATGCAGATGTGGTGATTGCGGCCTATTCGGTGTTGGCGTCGATTGGTGAATTGACCGCGCGGGATCTCAATCTGGGTGTCCAGACCTATGATCCAACCGCTTATTACAATCTGGTCAAGGATGCCCCGATCGCCATCAGCCCACAGGGTCGAAAACTCGACCGGGTGTTGCGGGCAATTGGAAAGAACTGAAAAGTTTTTGAATCGGTTGTGCGAGGTCGTCCTGAGGGGTAAACTGCCCTCAGGCAAGAGTGGTATAATAACATGTCCGATCCCGTGACCAATGTGGAAATCGAGGATGTCCTGTCGTCGATCCGGCGGCTGGTGTCGAACACTCAATCCGATCGCAGTACTGAGACGAAAGCCGTGCCGCATGAGGTTTCTGACGCCGGGGCGGAGCGGCTGGTGCTGACCCCGTCCTTGCGGGTGGATGGCACGCGAGGGGCGGACACCGCGCCCGATGTCGCAGAGGCGCCGCCTGCTGAGGAAACGCTGTCGGATCCCATGGACATATGGGAGTCTGGACCATATCCCGAGACACCAGGGCAGGACAGCCTGTCCGAGGACGCCACAACAGAAGATCCGGAGCCGGAAAATCAGGAGCCAGACGCTCTTGAGGCTGAGCAGCCAGAGACCGAGGCGCAGGGTGAGTTCGAAGCCGAGCCGCAACGTGACGTGCAATCCGAACTGGGCACGCAGGCCGCCGAGTTCGAGGCGCTGGTGGCCGGACGGGACGATCAATGGGAGCCGGATGGGGCATCCGGGGACGATTACGCCGGGGGTCCGGTTTCGGCGATCTCCTGGACTGAGGCGGTTGAGCCCTCAGAAGAGGATGAGGACTCAGCCGATCCTGATTGGGCCGAGGCGGATGATCTTGCCTCAGAACGCCACACGCAAAACTGGCAGGATGCGGAGGACGCGCAAGAGAGCGCGGAGCAATCGTCTGGGGCGGGGCGCACCGATGCTCTGTTTATGGATGATGCGGTTCTGGACGAGGACGCGTTGCGCGATCTGGTCGCCGAGATCGTTCGGCAAGAGTTGCAAGGCGCGTTAGGGGAGCGGATCACCCGAAATGTGCGCAAACTCGTGCGCCGCGAGATTCACCGGGCGTTGACCAGTCAGGATTTCGACTGAGCCGGACACTCTTCGCTGAGCGACAAGAGCAGATCAAGATCCATGTGCCGCTCCAGATGTGCGGCCAAGGCATCGAGCGTGGTCTCGACATCAGCCCCGTAGCGCAGGGCTGACACGGCACCCAATCCCGAGAGAAACGCGGCGCGAAACGGGTCTGAGGCGAAAAGCCCATGCAGATACGCGCCGCGCACCCGGCCACTGGCCGATGCGGCCCCTTCAGGGCGATCCCCGACGCGAAGCCATGCGCGGGCGCAATCCGGGCCGGTTGTGTTGCCGAGATGGATTTCATAGCCCTCGACGGTCTCGCCGCTGGCGAGATAGGTGGCCTGCGTCAAGGCCAGCCGCTTTTCCGGCTTCATGACCGTGACCACATCGAGATGCCCCAGCCCGGCGACCGAAGCGGGCGGGCCTTCGATGCCCTCGGGGTCCTCGATCCGTTGGCCAAGCATCTGATAGCCGCCGCAGATGCCCAGCACATGCCCACCGCGCCGAATATGGGCGGCAAGGTCGATATCCCATCCTTGGGCGCGGAAATGCGCCAGATCGGCGATCGTGGATTTACTGCCGGGGATGAGCACCAGATCGGCATCGCCGGGCAGGGGCTGGCCTGCGTTAATGATCTCGACCGTGACGTCCGGTTCGCTGCTCAGGGGATCCAGATCGTCGAAATTGGCGATGCGACCCAGACGGGGGACCACCACTTTGAATGCGCCGCCCTTGGTCGAGGCGATATCCATCACATCCTCTGCCGGAAGGCGCCAGGCATCGGCGAACCATGGCACCACGCCCAGGGAGGGCCAGCCCGTGCGCGTCACGATCTCGCGCAGGCCGTCGTCAAACAGGCTGACATCGCCACGAAACTTGTTGATGGCAAACCCCTTGATCCGTGTGGCATCTTCGACGGGAAGCACGGCTTGGGTGCCGACGATTTGCGCGATGACGCCACCCCGATCAATATCGCCGACAAGGATCACTGGTATGCCAGCGGCCTCGGCAAAGCCCATGTTGGCGATGTCACCGGCGCGCAGGTTGATTTCCGCCGGGCTGCCTGCGCCCTCGATCAACAGAAGATCGGCTGTGGTGGCAAGGCGGTGAAAGCTCTCCAAGGTCGGAGCGAGCAATTGTGGCTTGGCACGGGCATAATCGCGGGCGCGCAGCGTGGCAAAGCGGCGGCCCTGCACGATCACCTGCGCGCCAATGTCGCTCTCGGGTTTGAGCAGGACCGGGTTCATGTCGGTGTGGGGTGCGCGGAAGGCGGCCAATGCCTGAAGCGCCTGTGCGCGGCCAATCTCGCCGCCATCCACCGTTACGGCGGCGTTGTTGGACATGTTCTGCGGCTTGAAGGGGGCGACGCTCAGACCGCGCCGGGCAAAGGCGCGGGCGAGCCCTGCGACCAGCATCGACTTGCCCACATTCGAGCCAGCCCCCTGAATCATGATCGCGCGTGTCATTCCGATGTCCCGTTGCTTTCCTTGGGCGGTGATACAAAGTGCCGGGGCGCAGCGGAAGGCAGATCACGTCACAGCGTGCCGTTTTCCCGACCCAAAAGCAAAAGCCCTGCCAAAGTGGCAGGGCCTCGACTATTCGGCGGAGTGTGCTGCCTCTCAGGCGGCTTCGGCCTGTGCGGCGGCATTGCGGCGCTCGCTCTCTTCGCGAGAGAGGGCCACGGAGGTGCGCACGCCCTTGGATACGAAATCCATCAGGCCAGACACAACGCGCTCATTCGGGTCAATCCCGGCGCAGGACAACACTTCGCGTCCATCGCGGGACCGTGCCCAGCGGGCAATCTGCTCGGGGCCATTGCCATATTTCTTGTCATCGGAAATGGCATCATCCAGCGCGGCCAGTACGACGGCCGCAAAGAGTTTACGAGCACGGTTGCCCTGTTCGGCATTGAAAGCCGTACCGTCAACGAAATCCTTCATCATTCGTCCTTGTTTTTATTGCTCTTGCGTTTTGGGCGTGACGGACCTTATGGCGGAGTTTTTATGATTCGGATAGAGCACATATGCATAACTTCTATGCAAATTATGCATATCTCCGCCGGACACGTAACGACATTTCGTTGTCTTGCCACCCATCATCCCTCCAGATATAGGGAGCAACAATCCCTTATCAACCTTTTGTCATGGTTTGAACGCAATGCCCAAGATCAACGGAAACGAAATTCGCCCCGGCAATGTGCTGGAACATAACGGTGGCCTCTGGGCCGCGGTCAAGGTCGATCATGTGAAACCCGGCAAGGGCGGCGCCTTTGCTCAGGTCGAGATGAAGAACCTGCGCAACGGCACCAAACTGAACGAGCGGTTTCGCAGCGCCGACAAGGTGGAGCGGGTGCGGCTGGAACAGAAGGACCAGCAATTCCTCTATGAAGAGAACGGCAAGCTGGTGTTCATGGATACCGAAACTTATGAGCAAATCGAACTGCCCGCCGATCTGTTGGGGGAGCGTCGCCCGTTTCTTCAGGATGGCATGACCATCACGGTTGAATTCCACAACAGCGAAGCGCTGCATGCCTCCTTGCCGCAAAAGGTGACCTGCAAGATCGTTGAGACCGAGCCGGTGGTCAAAGGCCAGACGGCTGCCAACAGCTTCAAGCCTGCCATCCTCGACAATGGCGTCAAGGTCATGGTGCCACCGTTCGTTGGTCCGGATGAGGATATCATCGTCAACACCGAGACCATGGAGTATTCCGAACGCGCCTGAGCGCGTATCTCGGGTTTGAAGGCGGTCCGTGGTGGCAGGTCAGATGCGGCCTGTCACGCGACCGCAATCAAGCGCTTGTGGTTGAACGAGATGATCTGCATCAAGATAAGATTTTTGAGACTGGCATATACTCCGAACGGGGAGGCGATCTGAGAATTGGCTCTCAGGTCCATTCCTCCCTTGTGGTTTTGGAGGAATGCAATGATTTTTCAAGCAAAGACCAAGACGTGTGGTTTGCCAGTGATTGTGGCTGCTCTGTCTATGGTAGCCGGAACTGCGGCCTATGCCGCGGATGAAGGCTCGATCGCGCGGGGTGGCCGGCTCTATGACAAATGGTATGCGGTGATCGGACAAGACGCACCGGGCGAGTCGCACAAGCTGTATCCCACGGAGGCGGAATACGCCGACAAGCCCGGAACAAACTGGCGCTGCAAGGAGTGTCATGGCTGGGACGGTATGGGTGTGGATGGAGCCTATTCCGGGGGCAAGCATTTTTCCGGGATCAAGGGCATAAATGGCATGAAAGGTGGCGATCCGGCGGCAGTTGTTGCGCTCTTGTCGGCCCCGGCTCATGGATATGGTGACTATCTTGGCGAACAGGATCTGACTGATCTGGCGAATTTCGTGGTCCAAGGGCAAGACGCCTATGCCGATTACGTCAGCGACAGCAAGATTGTCGGGGACGTGGAGCGTGGCAAACAGGTCTATGGCACTGTCTGCGCCAATTGCCATGGAGCAGACGGAAAGCTGCCCAAGGACATGCCTCCGCTGGCCTCACTCACCGATAACCCGTGGGAGTTGATGCACAAGGTGCTGAACGGTCAGCCCAAAGAAGTAATGCCTGCGCTGCGGGCGTTCGATCACCAGAACGCGGCAGACGTCATCGCCTATATCGAGGCGGAATTGCCCATGGAATAGGGCGCGACCGCGCCACATGAACAACCGGGCGCATAGTGATGTGCCCGGCGCAACTCTTGGGAAACAACAGTGATGATGAAACGTCTTAAACAACTGTGGCACTGGTTCACACGGCCAAGCGTTCTGATTGGCCAAGGGGTGCTGCTGGTGATTGGTGGGATCGGTGGGATCATCTTTTGGGGCGGATTTCACACCGCCATGGAGGCAACCAATACGTTAGAGTTTTGCGTCTCCTGCCATGAGATGCGAGACACGGTTTTTGAGGAATACAAAACCAGCGTGCATTACAAGAATGCGTCCGGCGTGCGCGCCATCTGTTCGGATTGCCACGTCCCGCATGAATGGGGTCCAAAGGTGGTACGCAAGATCCAAGCCAGCAATGAGCTTTGGCACACGCTGCGCGGCACCATCGACACGCCGGAGAAATTCGAGGCCAAACGAGAGCAGCTCGCCATGCATGTCTGGGCCACGATGAAGGCCACGAATTCGCGCGAGTGCCGCAGTTGTCACAGTTTCGATGCGATGGATTTCGACAAGCAGGCGCGTCGTTCGCGCGAAAAGATGGAAGTCGTGGCGAGGGAAGGCCATGCGCCAGATGGCTCTTCAACCTGTATTGATTGCCACAAAGGCATTGCCCACTCGCTGCCAAAGGTGGAACGCGATTGAGGACGGCGCGACGGATGCCGCGCCGGTTCAGACCATCATCTCTTTGGTCGCGGTCAGCGTGATCTCGGGGTAATCGCGGGCCACCCGGTCGATGTCCCATTGCAGGCGCGTGAGATAGACGATGTCGCCGTCATTGTCATGGGCGATGTGCTGCTTGTTGGCGGCGGTGAATTTCTCGACCGCCAGCTTGTCACCCGATACCCAGCGGGCAGAGGTGAATTGCGAGCCCTCAAAGCGCACTGGCAGGCCGTATTCCAACTCGATGCGGCTGGCCAGAACCTCGAATTGCAGCGCGCCGACGACGCCGACGATAAAGCCCGAGCCAAAGGCCGGTTTGAAAACCTTGGCGGCCCCCTCTTCGGCAAATTGCATCAGCGCCTTTTCCAGATGTTTGGCCTTCATCGGATCGCCTGCACGCGCCTGTTGCAAGAGTTCCGGCGCAAAGGACGGGATGCCGGTGACGCGCAGGGCCTCGCCTTCCGTCAGGGTGTCGCCGATGCGCAACTGGCCGTGGTTGGGGATGCCGATGATGTCGCCGGCCCAGGCCTCTTCGGCGAGTTCCCGGTCGGCGGCGAGAAAGAGCACCGGGGCCGAGACCGTCATCGGTTTCTTTGAGCGGACATGCGTGAGCTTCATGCCGCGTTTGAAATGGCCCGAGGCGAGGCGGACAAAGGCCACGCGGTCGCGGTGTTTGGGGTCCATATTGGCCTGCACCTTGAAGACAAAGCCGGTGACGGCGGTTTCTTCGGGGGCAATGGCGCGGGGCGTGGCCTTTTGCACCTGCGGTTCGGGGCCATAGGTGCCGATGCCGTCCATCAATTCCTTGACGCCAAAGGAGTTGATCGCGGACCCGAACCAGATGGGCGTCATATGACCCTCAAGCACGGATTGCGGATCGAGGGCGGGCAGGAGTTCGCGCGCCATCTCAATCTCGTCGCGCAGCTTTTCGATGAGGTTAGCGGGCACATGCTGGGCCAGTTTTGGATCGTCCAACCCGTTGATCTTGATCGATTCCGCCACCTTGTTGCGGTCGGCGCGGTCCATCAGTTCGAGGCGATTGTTCAGCATGTCATAGCAGCCAACAAAATCGCGCCCCATGCCGATGGGCCAACTGGCCGGGGTCACATCGATGGCGAGGTTCTGCTGGATTTCGTCGATGATATCAAAGGTATCGCGCGCCTCGCGGTCCATCTTGTTGCAAAACGTCAGGATCGGGAGGTCGCGCAGGCGACAGACCTCAAAGAGTTTCTGGGTCTGGCTCTCAACGCCCTTGGCCCCGTCGATCACCATCACGGCGGCATCCACAGCGGTCAGCGTGCGATAGGTATCCTCGGAGAAATCCGAGTGACCGGGTGTGTCCACGAGGTTAAAGCGGAAGCGGCCAAAGTCAAAGGACATGGCCGACGCCGAGACCGAAATGCCGCGGTCCTTTTCCATCTGCATGAAGTCCGAGCGTGTGCGCCGCGCCTCGCCCTTGGCGCGCACCTGCCCGGCCATCTGAATGGCGCCCCCATACAGGAGGAACTTTTCGGTCAGGGTCGTCTTGCCCGCATCCGGATGCGAGATGATCGCAAAGGTGCGGCGACGGGCAATCTCTGCCGGCAGATCGGGGCGGTTTGAAAGGGTGTCCAACATGGGGCCGGATATAGAGGGCTGGACGGAGCGGCGCAATATGCTCAGCGCGTGGACGCCCGTTTGAGAATATCGGCTGCATTGGGGTGATTGAGCAAGGCTTGACCGACTTCGAATTGCAGGTGGCTGGGGGCGTTCTTGCCCGCGATTTGCTGGCTCAGCGCCTCTTTGAGGTCGGCAGGCAGGGCGGCACTGGTGCGGGGATCGACCAGCAGGGTTTCGGCGGCGATGCCTTCGGCATAGATGATCTGATGCCGATCAAAGAGCAATTGCACATAATCGACAAAACCACCGCTCTCGCGGCGCACGGTATCGCCGTTGACCAGATGTCGCGCGCGCACCAGCACCTCGGCGCGGCCAGCGCCCAAGGCATCGGAGCGCTGATAGATGAAGAGCCGGTGGTCGGGGCTGACCAGCAGGTCGTGTTCATTGTGCAGCGCACCCGCCGCGATCCGGATGGGCGCGAAATCACCCACCGCGCGCACTGTCGACTGCCCGACCCAACGGATTGGCCGCACCCCGTCATCGCGGGTGAGGACCATGTCGCCGGGTGAGAGGGTTTCGACCCGGCGCTGTTCGCCTGTCGCCATGGTGATATGGGTGCCGCGCGAAAAGGACACGCAGGCCACCTGCGCAAACCGTTGCAGCACATCGTCCGTGTCGATCCCGACCAGCGCATAGCCGGTCTTGGGCCGCATCTGGGCCAGCGGCATGGCAAAGACCTCGACCACATTGCCAGCGTCATCGACCTCGACCAGAACCAGCATTTCGGTGGTGCGCCCGGTGCCGGACATCAGGGTGAGGCAGCTGTCCAGATGGACCTGAGCGCCGGGGCTGCCGATGTCGGAATTCTGCGCGATGGAAAAGGGACCGCCCCCCTGAAGCGACAGCGAGAGGCGGAATTGCCGGGCCTGCGCCTGCAATTCGTAGACATCATCGAGATCGAGTTCGGCGGCAAAGGATAGCGCGTCGCCCATATTGGCCCCGTTGACGACACGAAAATCAAGCCCCTGATAGACGGAGATGATGTGATCGGACAAGGCAGTGTCGGAGGTCATTGACGGGGGCGTTTCCAAAAGCTGGGAAAAGAGCGATTTCCATTCAGGTCCGCTAGCTTAGGAGTATGACCCCATGGCGTCAATGTGGCGGGGAAACCGGGTGTCGGCGGGTGGCCGGCGTCGTGTCCCCCGAAGCGGCGGGTTTTGGTAAACATCTGGCCATTCTGACGCGCACAGTGTTAATTCCGCGTGGAAGCAGCATCAGGAGGGCGCGAGATGGATCTGGGCATCAAAGGCAAGAAGGCGCTGGTCTGCGCCTCATCCAAGGGGTTGGGGCTTGGCTGTGCGCGGGCTTTGGCCGAGGCCGGTGTCGATCTGGTAATGAACGCGCGCGGAGCCGAGGCGCTGGAAACCGCAGCGGCGGCGATTCGCGCCGAATTCGGTGTTGAGGTGAGAACGGTTGCGGCGGATATCACGACCGAGGCCGGGCGCGCGGCGGTGCTAGAGGTGGCGCAGGGCGTGGATATTCTGGTGAATAATGCCGGCGGCCCGCCGCCGGGGCTCTGGTCGGATTGGGAGCGGGAGGATTTCATCCGCGCGCTCGATGCCAATATGCTGACCCCCATCGCGCTGATCAAGGCGCTGGTGCCGGAGATGATGGCGCGCGGCTGGGGCAGGGTGGTCAACATCACCTCGCAATCGGTCAAGGCCCCTATTCCGGCACTGGGGCTGTCAAACGCGGCGCGGACCGGGCTCACCGGCTATGTTGCAGGCACCTCGCGACAGGTGGCGGGCAAGGGGGTGACGATCAACAATCTGTTGCCGGGCATTCATGCCACGGACCGTGCCACCTCGCTCGACAAGGGGGTGGCGGAGGCGCAGGGGGTCAGCATGGACGAGGCCCGCGCCCGGCGCTGTGCCAGTATTCCGGCGGGCCGTTACGGCACGGCTGATGAGTTCGGCGCAGCCTGTGCCTTTTTGTGCAGCCAGCATGCCGGGTTTATCGTCGGGCAGAACATCCTCTTGGACGGAGGCGGCGTGAACGCGACGCTTTAGGCGGCACCGCAGCCTTGTCCAAGGCACGCATGCGGGCAGAGAGATCACAAAACCGTAAGGTCGCGGATTTTGGGCTGGTGTCGCGCGGGTTGTATGGCTAGCGCTAAGGCAACACATCCAGTTGGGGAAAGATATCATGCAAGCATTGGCGATCATTGGCCTCTTTGGGCTGGTCATTTTGGGTAGCCTGCTGGTCGCGCCACGGCGTGCCACCATTGAGGGGTTCTTCAATGGCACCGGGGTGGATGGCCGCGCGCCGGGGCTCTGGGTGCTGGTGCTGAGTCAGGTCACGACGTGGATCTTTGCTCGGTCCCTGATGAATTCGGCCATTTTGGGATATTTCTACGGAATCTGGGGCACGCTGGCCTATGCCGCCTATTACGGGTCCTTTGTGACGGGCGGCTTTATCGTGAGCCGTCTGCGCGCCCAAGGGGCGGGATCGGTGCAGGATTGGCTCGGGGGCCGGTTCGGGGCCACGGGCAATGCCTGTTACAATCTGGTGATTGGGCTGCGGCTCTTGTCCGAGGTGTTCGCCAATCTTCTGGTGGTGGGGTTGATCTTTGCGGCGGCCCTGCCGGAAATGGGCGTGGCGCGTGATGCGTCGATCCTGATCGTGGCGGTGCTGGGCCTGATCTATAGCGCATGGGGCGGGCTGAGCGCCGCATTGCGCACAGATGTCTTGCAGATGCTGGTGTTTCTGGCGGTCTTTGCGGTGGCTTTTGTCGCGCTTGTACTCAGCCCCGGGTTTCATATCGGAGCGGTGCTGACGGCACCGGGCACTGCGGGGGCGTGGAACGGGCAGATACTCTTGCTGGTCGCGCTGTTGCAGGTGTTCTCTTATCCGGCACATGATCCTGTGATGATGGATCGCGGCTTTCTTGCCGATCCCGAGACGACGCGCAAATCCTTTCTGCACGCGTTCTGGATCTCGACGCTTTGCATCATCGGGTTTGGGTTTTTCGGTATTCAGGCAGGCTTGATCGGTGCGGAATATGAGGGTGAGTTGATTGGAACTTGGGCGGGCATGTTTCCGGCTTGGCTTTTTGTCGCGCTCCTGGTGTCGCTGTTGATCTCGGCGATCAGCACGCTCGATTCCGCGCTGGCCAGTGCGGCGCGGCTGGTGGTGGACGAGCTGAAACTTGGTCAACGGTCGCTTGCGGGCGGGCGGATGGCGATGGTTGCCTTCATGGTGTTGGGGACTGGACTCACGCTCTGGGGCAATCAGACACTGTTTGACGCGGTGGCGGTCAGTGGCACCGCGAGCATGTTCCTCACGCCCATCCTGATTGTTGGGCTGGTGATGGGGTGGCGCATTCCGCTCTGGTCATATCTGGTGGCGTTTGGGGCGGCGATGTTCGGGGCGGTCCTTTATTTCGCGCGCGAGGCGGAGTGGGCCATGGCGATCCTGCCCGAGGCGCATAAATACGAGCAGCTCTTGATGATCTGCGCCGGGGTGCTGATCGTTGGTTTTGGCGCTGTGCTCTTTGGGGCGCGGCGGGTCTGAACCTTGCTAAGAGGCGACTTCGGCTTAGGTCCTCTGCGGTGATCACCGCAGGGGGCCTTTTCTTATGCGCATTGTCTTTATCCTGCTGTCGCTGGGACTGCTGAGTGCCTGTGCCGGGCGGCCTGATCTGAGTGACGAGCGCCTGTCTGCGCGAGAGTTCAATCTCGAAGAGTTCTTTGACGGGCAGGTGGTGGGCTATGGGCAGTTTCAGGATCGGTTCGGCACGGTGCGGCGGCGGTTCGAGGTGCAGGTCGCAGGCGACTGGGATGGGCGCGTCCTGACGCTTGATGAGGATTTCACCTATGAGGACGGAAGCACCGAGACCCGCGTCTGGACCCTAACCAAAACCGGCGATCAGACATGGCAAGGCACGGCACCGGGGGTGATCGGTCTGGCAATGGGGGAAGAACGCGGCGATGCCTTCAACTGGCGCTATACGATTGATCTGCCGGTGCCGGATGGCACATTGCGGGTCAGCTTTGACGATTGGATGTGGCAGATGAAAGAGGGCCGTGTGTTGAACCGGGCCTATATGGACAAGTTTGGCGTGGAAATCGGCGAGGTGATCATCTGGTTTGAGAAGCAGGGATCTTAGGGGAGCGTGGCGTCGAGAGATTGGAGGAGACACTGGCCTTGTGCATGCCACGCGCGGAACAAAGCCCGAAGGGCGCCGCGCGATCGCTGGGCCGTCCGTCGCACCAAAGGTGCGCCGCTTTATCTCGGCACGCCTTTGGCGTGACGGCCTAGCGAGTTTGAGAGGGCGCACACCTCTTTGATGTCATACGGACTTGGCTGGCACTAAGTGGCAGTCATCGCTGTTGCTTCGCTCGTCCCCGGCCCAGCGGTCGCGCGGCTCTCCGGTTGGGACCACTGTCCGCGCTAAACCCTCTCCGTCAGAGCATATGCCCGGATTTTGCCGCCTTGGTCGCGAGATAGGCATGGTTATGTGCGTTCTCGCCCAGTTTCAGCGGCACGCGCTCGACCACGTCGATGCCGTTCTGGCGCATCATCTCGATCTTGGCGGGGTTGTTGGTCAGCAGGCGCACGGCGGAAAAGCCCATCAGCGACAGAATGCGCGCGCCGATGCGGAAATCGCGTTCGTCATCCTCGAATCCCAGCCGGTGATTAGCCTCGACGGTATCAAACCCCTGATCCTGCAAGGAATAGGCGCGCATCTTGTTGGCAAGGCCGATGCCGCGCCCCTCTTGATTGAGATAGAGCAACACGCCCGCCCCTTCGGACCCCATTTGCGCCAGAGCGCCGCGCAGTTGCGGGCCGCAATCGCATTTAAGGCTGCCCATCAGATCGCCGGTGAAACAGGCCGAATGCAGCCGCGCTAGAACGGGCGCATTGCGGTCAGGCTGACCGATCTCAATGGCATAATGTTCCTCGGCTCCATCCTCGGGGCGAAAGATATGCAGACGTCCCGCCTCGGACACCGCCAGCGGCAAGCGGGCGCTGACAACCGGGTGCAGGGGGCTGGTGGCCTCAAGCCCAAGGGCTGCGGCGCTGTCGAGCAGCGTCAACCCATTGCGCGCGGCAAAGCCCGCGCCCTCGGCCATGGGCAGAACCAGAGCAGCAGGCAGGAGCCGCGCGGATTTCACCAGCGCCAATGCCAAGCGGTGCAGCTCCACGTTGCCGCCGCGTTCGGAGGTCAGCGGGCCTTTCATTGGGCTTTTGAGGTCATCTGCCGGATCGGCAACGCCCAGAACCCAACCCAGCGAGGCATCGGGCGGCACTATAACCCGTGCCAGGTCGCCGTCATAGGCGCGCGCCTTGAGTGTGGTGGCGCGGCGTGCTGTAATCGCCAGACTCGGTGCGCCGCCCAGAGCGCGCAGATCCGCCAGACGCTGAGCATCCAGCGTTTCGGCAGCCATGATGAGAGCGGCACCGTGCGGCCCGACCAGCACGACAGGCACGCCCATACGTAGGTCGCTGCGCGCGCGGGCGGCGATTTCGGTGATATCTGGGGCAAGGCTCATGCGACGCTCCTGTCTTTGGACCAGAGTTAGATATAAGCTTTTGTAACGAATTGAAAGAAACGCTCGCAACGCAACACTTGGGCGTGAATGTGTTGTTGCACATCTTGCCGCCAAGTCGCTTGTACCGCATGCTCTTGTCACGGAAGGGGATACCGAGATGGCACAAGTCAAGAAAATTCTTCTCGTGGATGACGATGATGACCTGCGAGAAGCCTTGGGCGAGCAATTGGTCATGACGGAGGATTTCGACGTGTTCGAAGCCGCCAGCGGATCTGCTGCGATGGGAAAAATCAAGGACATGATCCATGATCTGGTGATCCTTGACGTGGGACTGCCCGACACGGATGGGCGCGAACTATGCCGGTTGATGCGCAAGCAGGGGGTCAAGGCACCGATTCTCATGCTGACTGGCCATGACGGCGACGCCGATACGATTCTGGGTCTCGACGCCGGGGCCAATGACTACATCACCAAGCCCTTCAAGTTTCCGGTGCTTCTGGCGCGGATTCGCGCACAGCTGCGCCAACATGAGCAATCCGAGGATGCGGTGTTCCAGCTTGGGCCCTACACTTTCAAACCGGCGATGAAGATGCTGATCACCGACGATGAGCGCAAGGTTCGGCTGACCGAGAAAGAGACAAATATCCTTAAATATCTGTACCGTGCCACCGAAGGTGTGGTGCCGCGCGATATTCTGCTGCACGAGGTCTGGGGATATAACGCGGGGGTCACGACCCATACGCTCGAAACCCACATTTACCGCCTGCGGCAAAAGATCGAACCTGATCCCGGCAACGCTCGCCTTCTGGTAACGGAATCCGGCGGCTATCGCCTTGTGGTTTAAAAACCACGGTTTCTTGACCTGTATCAAAGTCGTATCTGCGAGTGACGTTTAATCTGCTATTATTCAGTATGTGTGCGGTTACACACATGAACCTCCCTGTTGGACTGCCCCGGCCCCTGTGCCGGGGATTCTTTTTCTGGGGCCGGTTTTCTCGGTCTGGATCTGGGTGGACTATTTAGTCCAGAGGCACGGCAATCGCGGCTGGAAACGGCGGGCGCATCGCTCTACTGTCCGCCCGAACCCAGACAGGAGATGCCGCATGCCCTTTACCCTCGCCACATGGAACATCAATTCGGTCCGCCTGCGCGAAGGTCTGGTGGCGCGGTTGATGCAGGAAGAGATGCCGGACATCCTGTGTTTGCAGGAATGCAAGAGCCCGGTGGACAAGATGCCGCTCGAGGCCTTTGCCGCGCTTGGATATGGGCATGTCGTGGCGCGGGGGCAAAAGGGCTATAACGGCGTCGCCATCCTGTCCAAGCTGCCCATGACAGAGGTGGGCGCCACGGATTTCGCGGGCCTCGGACATGCCCGCCATATCGCGGGCCAACTCGAGAATGGCACCGTCATCCATAATTTTTACGTGCCTGCCGGCGGTGATATCCCCGACCGGGCGGTGAACGACAAATTCGGCCAGAAACTCGACTACCTCACCGAGATGCGCGACTGGTTTCGGGACAGCCGCCCCGAAAAGTCGATCCTTGTGGGCGATCTCAACATCGCCCCGCGTGAGGATGATGTGTGGAACCACAAGCAACTTCTCAAGATCGTCAGCCACACGCCGGTTGAGGTGGAACATTTGGGCGATGTGATGGAGGCGGGCGGATGGCAGGATGTGACCCGTGCCGATATTCCCGAGGGGCAACTCTATAGCTGGTGGTCCTACCGTGCGAGCGACTGGGATGCGGCGAACAAGGGGCGCAGGCTCGATCATGTCTGGGCCAGCGGTGACATCCGTGCGGCGGCACATTCCAGCCGTATCCTGCGCGGCGCACGCGGTTGGGACCAGCCCTCGGATCACGCGCCGGTGTTTGCCACATTTGATCTTTGACTCCGCCGGGTGCGCCCACATATAGGGGGCAAATATCTTTAGGAGGCTGAACATGCTGGAACTTGGCAAGAGCAACAGCGCCCCTGCGGCGGGCGATTTGATCAAGGATGTGTCCGAGGCCACTTTTATGGCGGATGTGGTGGACGCCTCGCAAACCGTGCCGGTGATTGTCGATTTCTGGGCGCCGTGGTGTGGTCCCTGCAAGACATTGGGCCCGGCGCTTGAGGCGGCGGTGACGCGCGCCAAAGGGGCGGTCAAGATGGCCAAAATCAATGTCGATCAGAATCAAGCGATCGCGGGCCAGATGCGGGTGCAATCGATTCCCACCGTCTACGCTTTTTGGCAGGGTCAGCCGATTGACGGATTTCAGGGCGCCTTGCCCCCTTCCGAGATTGACGCCTTTGTCGCGCGGGTTGTCGCGGCGGCAGGCGGCGAGGCGGATGGCGGGCTGGACGAGGCGCTCGATGCCGCTGACGAGATGCTGGAGTCCGGTGCCGTGGCCGATGCCGCACAGACCTATGCCGCAATTCTGCAAGAAGACCCGGTGAATGCCCGTGGGTATGCCGGGTTGGCCCGTGCGCATATCGCACTGGGAGAGCTGGATCAGGCCGAAGCGATCCTGAACGGTGCCCCGGCCGAGATCAGCCACGCGACAGAGATTGACGCCGCACATGCGCAGCTGGCGCTGGCACGGCAGGCGCAGGATGCCGGTCCTGTGACCGAATTGCGCGCGGCGGTCGAGGCGGACCCAGAGAATCCTCAGGCGCGGTTCGATCTGGCGCAGGCGCTCTATGCCAATGGGCAGGCGCAAGAGGCGGTGGATGAATTGCTGGACCTGTTCCGGCGTGATCGGGAATGGAACGACGGGGCGGCCAAGACCCAACTTTTCACCATCTTCGAGGCGCTCAAGCCGAATGATCCGGTCTTGCTGAGTGGGCGGCGTAAATTGAGCTCAATGATATTTGCCTGAGCTCCGGTGCGGGCTAGGTAAGCGGCATGACACATAAGCTCGATCTTCCAGAGATCATTCCCGTTTTTCCGCTCCCCGGTGCGCTTTTGCTGCCGCGGTCGCGCCTGCCCCTGCATTTGTTCGAGCCGCGCTATCTGGCGATGCTCGAAGATAGCCTCAAGACACCGGGGCGGTTGATCGGCATGATCCAACCCAACCGTGTGCCGGGCCGCGAGGGCGGCACCGGGCTTCACGCGATCGGGTGTGTTGGCCGGGTGACGCAGTTTTCCGAGACCGAGGACGGGCGATATATGATCACGCTGACGG
Source organism: Roseovarius sp. MBR-51 (assembly GCF_053628575.1). Taxonomy (NCBI): domain Bacteria; kingdom Pseudomonadati; phylum Pseudomonadota; class Alphaproteobacteria; order Rhodobacterales; family Roseobacteraceae; genus Roseovarius; species Roseovarius sp. MBR-51. The sequence goes on along the minus strand of NZ_JBRJGQ010000009.1, from coordinate 159,617 downwards.
GCCTGTCGCGGTTTCGTGTGCAGGACGAGGTCGAGGGATTCACTCCCTATCGGCGGGCGCGCGTCTCTTGGACCGGGTTCGAGCGTGATATGGGGCCGGTGGACAGTGATCCCGGATTTGATCGGAGCGCCTTTCTTGGCCTTCTGGGCCGCTATTTTCGGGCGCGGGAGTTGCAGACGGACTGGGACTCGCTGAAAGAGGCCGAGGATGAGTTGCTGATCAACTCCCTCTCGATGCTCCTTGGGTTCGAGCCGGAGGACAAACAGGCGCTTTTGGAGGCCCCATCGCTCAGTACACGGCGCGAGACGCTGGTGACGTTGATCGAATATGTGCTGCGAGGCGGTGACAATGAGGACATCATGCAATGAGCGATGACATCCAGCTTCCTCCGGCGTTTGATCGTCGTATGCTCGAGGCGTTAATCTGCCCGCAGACCCATGCCACGCTGGAATACGACGTGGCAGCGCAGGAATTGATCAGCCGGTCTGCCGGTTTGGCCTTTCCCATCCGAAACGGCATCCCGGTGATGTTGATCGATGAAGCGCGCAAGCTGGATTAATTTGCCCGCGTCGCGGTCAGATCGAACCTGACATCAACCCCGAAGCCAAGCGATTTTTCATCCGTCACCCCGTTGCCGACGTTGAAATTGCGGCGGTCCAGCGTGAGCGTGCCCTGTGCGGTGGCCGTGTCGCCCGTGATCGTCAGATCAAAGGGCATCTCGACCGGCACGAATTGATCGCGGATCGTCAGCGTGCCGCGCGCCATCGGGCCGGTTTCGGTTGCCATCAGGTCAGCGGTGAAACGCGCGGTCGGAAATTCACTGGTGTTGAAGAAATCCGTGCCCATCGCCTGTTGGGTCACTGATCCGAGGGAGAGAGAGGCGATGCCGACGGTCACCTCCACTGTACCGTGTTGTCCTGCGTCATCGGGGGTTTCCGAGTAGGCGATATTGGCGGTCCAGTCCGCAAAGCTGCCAGTGACGGCGGAGCCCAATTGCTGGACGGTCACTTGCAACTGGCCGCTCTCGACCTGCCAGTCACTCTCGACGGCGGCCAGTGTTGCGGGACTGCTGGTGCCGGCAGCGCCGAACCAGCCGAGCCAGGTGGCCCCACCGACTGCGCCGACCCAGATCGCGAGGGCGGCAACGAGGGGCAGGGCGTGATTTGGTTGGTTTGCGGTGGGAATGGCGTCCATGCGCCCCGGCATCATCCGGCGCAGCGTTGCGTCGCCATCGAGCAGGTGATGTTTGAGCGCGCCAGCCACATGCGCGGTTATCGCCCCCGCAAGCACCAGCATCAGCACGAAATGCAGCGTTGAGGCGGCTTCGGACAGAGTTTCGGATTTAGGCACCAAGGGCAGGTTTTGCCCCAGCGGCCACCAGATCGGCGCAAAACCGGACGTTGCGGCATGATGCACCCAACCCGAGAGCGGCACCAGAACCAGCGACCCATAGAGCAGCCAATGCACAGTTTCCGCCGCCCATGCCTCGAGCGTTCTGTCACCGTTGAGCAATCCCGGTTTGGGTTGGCTGATTGCCCAGGCAATGCGGGCGAGCGCCACAAAGAAGATGGCGACCCCGAGGGTCTTGTGGAGGGAGAACAAGACTGTCGCGCGTGCGATCAAGTCCTCGGTCGGCGTTGCCTCGATCTGATGCGCAACCTGGGTGGCAAACCAACCCAGCGGCAGGTTGGACAGGATCAACAAAGCGGTGAGCCAATGAAAGCTCTTGGTGATGCTGCCATAGCTGGTGGGCGAGTTGGTGATTGGCATTGCAGACGTCCTCATGATTGCAGCGCCAATCTAGCTGGATATGCCAGAGGCGCAATGACTGCCCGCGCACAGGGGGGCTGCGTCTTTGAGGGTCTGCACAATCCCTGCGCAAACACTGTGCAATCTTGGGCAAACACGTTGCTTTGGCAGACGCGGCGATGTATCGGGAGGCACTTTTCAAGGGAGGTGAGCAGATGAGCCGAGCATTCGTATTTCCGGGGCAGGGCGCGCAGGTGATCGGCATGGGGGCGGATCTGGCGGCCAACTATCCGGCGGCACGGGCAGTTTTTGACGAGGTGGACGACGCGCTCGGACAAAAGCTCTCGGCGTTGATCTGGGAGGGTGAGCAGGAGGCGTTGACCCTGACCGAGAACGCCCAACCGGCGCTGATGGCGACGTCTTTGGCGGCCCTGCGCGCGCTTGAGGCCGAAGGTGTGGATCTGGCGCAGGTCGCTGGCCATGTGGCCGGGCATTCCCTGGGGGAATATTCGGCCCTTGCGGCGGCGCGCGCGATCAGCGTGGCGGATACCGCGCGCCTTCTGCGCATTCGGGGACAGGCAATGCAACAGGCAGTGCCGGTGGGTGTGGGCGCGATGGCGGCGCTGTTGGGTCTTGATTTCGAAACCGCCCGCGCCGTGGCACAAGAGGCTGCGCAAGGCGAGGTCTGTCAGGCCGCCAATGACAATGATCCGGGGCAGGTTGTGGTCTCTGGCCACAAGGGAGCCGTTGAGCGCGCGCTGGATCTCGCCAAGGCGCGCGGGGCGAAACGGGCGATGCTCTTGCCAGTCAGCGCGCCCTTTCATTGTGCCCTGATGGCGCCTGCCGCCGAGGTGATGGCGGCGGCCTTGGCCGATGTCACGATCCATGCACCTGTGGTGCCGCTGGTGGCCAATGTGCGCGCCAGCGCCGTGACGGACCCGGCGGAGATCCGCGCGCTATTGGTGGAGCAGGTCACCGGCTCTGTGCGCTGGCGCGAGTCGGTGATCTATATGGCGGCACAAGGTGTCACCGAGATATGGGAGATCGGGGCGGGCAAGGCGCTCTCGGGTATGATCCGGCGCATTGAGCGCGAGATCACCTGCCGCGCGATTGGCACCTCGGAAGAGGTAAAAGCGACGGCTCAAGTCGTCGCCGATATTTGATGCTGTGCAGTGATAAAGAGAGAAGGACATAAGATGTTTGATTTGACAGGGAAATCCGCGCTTGTGACGGGCGCCTCTGGTGGCATCGGCGCGTCGATTGCACGCGCGCTGCATGGCGCGGGTGCAACCGTCGGACTAAGTGGCACCCGCGTCGAGCCTCTTGAGGCGCTGGCGGCGGAATTGGGCCAGCGCGCCCATGTCCTGCCCTGCAACCTCAGCGATGCCGAGGCGGTCGATGCCTTGACCAAGGATGCCATCGCCGCGATGGGCGGGCTCGATATTCTGGTGAACAACGCCGGGATCACGCGTGATCAGCTCTTTATGCGGATGTCGGACAAGGACTGGCATGACGTGCTCGATGTCAACCTGACCTCTGCGATGCGTCTTTGCCGGGGGGCTGTGCGCCCGATGATGAAGGCGCGTTGGGGCCGGATCATCAATATCGGCTCAATCGTCGGGTCGAGCGGCAACCCCGGTCAGGCCAACTATGCCGCTGCCAAGGCCGGTTTGGTGGGCATGACCAAATCCATCGCCGCAGAGGTGGCAAGCCGGGGCATCACCGCCAATGTGGTGGCACCGGGCTTTATCGCCACGCCGATGACCGATAAATTGAGCGAGGATCAGAAGTCCGCGCTTTATGTCCAGATCCCGATGGCCCGTATGGGCACGTCCGAGGAGATTGCGGCGGCTGTTCTCTATCTTGCCAGCCCCGAGGCAGGCTATGTGACAGGCGCCACCCTGCATGTGAATGGCGGGATGTCCATGTACTGAGTCGCGGCGGGTATCTCTGTCACAATCGACCTGAGTGAAAGCATTTGCCATTGCCCGCGCATATGCTATAGGCCACCGAGATTAGCCGGAGGGATATGCGGATTCTCCCGGTGGCCTTTGTATGAAGGCAGTCGAGAACCGCCCATTGGGGCATAATCATCGCCACTTCCCGGCATGGGCGGGGGCAGACAACGGGCAAGACTGCCCAAGACAAAACGAGGAACAAGACATGAGCGATATCGCAGACCGCGTTAAGAAGATCGTTGTGGAACACCTGGGCGTTGAAGAGGACAAGGTTGTCGACAAAGCCTCTTTCATTGACGATCTCGGCGCGGACAGCCTCGATACGGTCGAGCTGGTCATGGCATTCGAAGAAGAGTTCGGCATCGAGATCCCCGATGATGCGGCGGACACGATCCAGACCTTTGGCGACGCGGTCAAGTTCATCACCGAAGCGTCCTGATTTCGCTCCCGCGCGAGAGTCAAGAACCCTGCCAATCGGCAGGGTTCTTTGCGTTTAAGACAAGGCTGGCGTCACAATCCCGTGAACCTGAACCGCGTGCCGTGTGCTGCCGGGCACCGTGACGGTGCCATGACATGCGGTTAACGGTCCGTTGATACATCCCTTTTCCATTGCTCTGGCCCATCGCTCTGGCCACGGGCAGCACGCATGCGGTGCGGCAAAAGGAAAGGGATATCCATGAACAAGGCAATCACCGACGGCATCGTCTTCATGCCGCAACCCTTCGCAATCGGTCTCGACCAATGGTCGCGCGGGGACGGGCGACCCGGCTCTGACACCTATGCCAATGCCGCTGATGCGGCCTTTGTGCCAGCGGATCAGGATTTCGGCGGGGCGCTGGAGTTGCAAAAGACGCAAAGCGTGCAGCGCTTGCGGTATATGGGCGAGACGCCGATTCTGCCCGGCTGTTATCTTCAGATCCGGGTGCGGATCAAGGCGATTGCGGGCAACCTGCCCAGTGTTCGGATCGCGGCCTTTGCCGGAGGCGCAAGCGGCGTGGCGCTGTCCGGCGTCACCGTGACCGGGCCGCAGGTCGCGCTCACCACCTATGGTGACGTGGTCGAGGTAACGGCCATCGTGGGCACAGGCACCCGGACCGGCGTTGACATGGCCTGGGGACGCGCCGCGATCTTTGGGCATTTCGGTCTCGATTTAACTGGCCCGAGTGGGGGCGTGGTTCGGATCGACGATATCGTCATCGAGGATGTCAGCCGATTTTTTCTGCGCGACGTGATCAGCACGGTCGACGTGCGTGACTATGGCGCGCTTGGCAACGGGGTGGCGGATGATCACGCAGCCTTTGAGGCGGCTGATACCGCAGCCGAAGGGCGAGAGATCATTGTTCCGGCGGGGCGATATTTTCTCGGTCAAAGCACCACGATCCAAAACCGCATCCGGTTCGAGGGCACGGTCGAGATGCCCGATTCAGCGATCCTCGCCTTGACCAGGAATTTTGACCTGCCCGCGTATATGGATGCGTTCGGCGACAGTGAACAGGCATTCAAGAAAGCGTATCAGGCGCTCTTGAACAATCCGGATCATGTCACGCTCGATCTGGCCGGTCGCAAAGTGTCGCTGCGCGCACCTGTCGACATGGCGGCGGCGGTGGTCAATCGGACAACCTACAATCAGCGCCATGTGATCCAGAATGGCCAGATCTCGGTTTTTCCGGGTCCGGCGTGGGAGACAGAGGTCATGACCTCGCAGGCCAGCTACGACATCGCCAATTCAAAACGCCTGACCAATGTGACCAATGTGGCCAATATCCCTGTTGGCGCGCTGATCGAAGGCAATGGCGTGGGGCGCGAGGTCTATGTCACTGCCAAGAACGTAGCGGCCCAGCGGCTCGACATCAGCCAGCCGCTTTTCGATGCGGCAGGCACGCAGGTCTATACCTTCCGGCGGTTCAAGTATCTGCTGGATTTCAGCGGTTTTGAGGATGTCTCGCGCATGGTGGTCTCTGAGGTGGACTTTCAATGCACGGGCGATTGCAGCGGGGTGCTTTTGCCGCCGCAGGGGTCTGCCAACCATTTCCGCGACTGTTTCTTTACCCGCCCCAAGGATCGCGGCATCACCAGCCATGGCGAGGGCGATCAGGGGATGATGATCGACCGCTGTCAATTCATCTCCGACGAGGGGCCACTTTTATCGACTGAGCGGCGCTCGATCGGATTTAACTCAAACGCCAATGACCTCAAGATCCGCGACAATCGGGTGGTTCTCTTTCGCCATTTTGCCGTCATGGCCGGCAGCAGTTCGATCATCTCGGGCAATCATGTGTTTCAGGGCGATAGTGCCACGAATGGGGTGCGTGCGGCCGGGTTGGTTCTGACACGGATCAACAATCGCGGCACCATCACCGGGAACTACATCGACAACTGCTTTATTGAATGGGTCAATGAGCATGACGCAGAGCCGGGGTTTGCCAGCGAGTTCTCGTTCAGTGCCCTGAGCATCACGGACAATGTATTTCTGGCCAGTGACATGGCGCCTTGGTTCACCTTTCTCGTGGTCAAACCGCATGGGGCGGGGCATTTTCTGGATGGGATGACCGTCACGGGCAATACCTTTCGGACCATCGGGACCATCACGCGGGTCGAGGCGGTCGATACCAGCTTTGCCGATCTTGACTATGACCGGGTGCGCAATGTCACCTTTGCCGACAACAGCTTTCACAATGTGGACATCCCCGTCGCGACTCCGCTGGTCATGCAACACACCCAAGCCAGCGCGGCGTCGACCTGGGTCGTAGAGCCAGCCCCACGCTTGCCATTCGGCGCCTGGGCGCAGGGGGTCGAGTCGGTCATGGCGGTGGGACCGTTGCGCAATGCGGCAGATGCGGTGATCCACACGAGCGCCTATTTCGAGGCACAGCAGGGACCGAACAAGGATCGGATCAATCTGCGTTGGCCGAGCCCGGTGGCGGGCACCGTGATCTTGCGGGTTCGGATCGACGATCCGCTATGAGGCGGTCCGGTCCTTGGCGGTGCGTCAGAACTGTCGCCAGAGGCCCAGTTTCACACCACGCTCCCCGCCCCCCGAGAACGGTAAGATCACGCCGAATTCGAGATGCGCGCCGGGTTTGGTTTCGTAGACAAATGACGGGACAAATCGGCTGTAGGCGCGACCGAAGGACGGACGCCCGGTCTGGAGTTGCAGGATCGCCTTGCTGCGGTGGGTGGTATTGAGGCCAAAGGTGATGTCGCTTTCCAGCGTCATCCGGCTGTCACCAAAGACCACGGCGCGCCCGTCAAATGCCGCCCAGCCATGACGCCCCCAGAGCGTGAGGCCACGCCCCAATGACAGGCCAGGGCGCAGCGCCGCAGTGTCGTCCACCTCACCGAGGCCAATCTCAAATGCCAGTCTCACCTTGCGTCCTGCCCGGCCTATTGGCCAGCGGGCAAAGGCAATGCTCTTGGTCATGCGCAGGGTGTCGCCCCCAAGATCCAGCCCCAGCGTCACTCGTTCGGTCAGGCCGTATTCCGCGTAGAGTGTGAATCTCTGGCGGTAGAGACCGAATTCATCCGGCCCCTCCATCTGTCCGGACGTTGCCAGAAAGATTTGGCCCTTGGCACGCGGCCAGGCACCCGCCTCTGCCGTGGTGATCAGCCAAGGCAGCAGTATGACTGCAAGGGTGAGACATCTCAACATGGCTACCTCTGCGTTAACCCTCGTTAAAAAGGGTAAAGCGCGGGTTAAGATGGGCGGGGAATTTACCGTGCGGGAACCGCGTGTTACGCTCGCCTTGCAAAGGAGGTCCGCCATGCCCCATATCAGTACCGCCACCGACCATCAGACCGTGATCACGACATTCGAGGTGACGCCCGGCACCTGTCAGGATCTCATGGATCTCCTGACTGCCGCGTATCGCGATTTCATATCGCATCAACCGGGCTTCATCTCGGCCGGGCTGCATGTGAACGATGCGCAGACCCGGATTGCCAATTACTCGCAATGGCGCGCGCGGGCGGATTTTCAGGCGATGCTGCGAAGTGAGGACATGCGCGCCCGCAACCGCGAAATCAACGAGCTCTGCAAGAGCTTTGAGCCGGTGATGTATGACGTGGTGGCGACCTTCGGATGAGTGAGGACACCGGACCATCCGACGAGCTGATGCGCGAAGTGGCGGCGCTGCGCCGCGAGTTGCAGACCCTGAATGCGCATCGCTTCATCCGGGTACACAATTCATTCCCCCGCATGCTGGCCTTCAATCTGGCGCGTGGGCTGGCCGCGGGGTTGGGCACCGTGCTGGGGGCGACTGTGCTGATTTCGGTGATGATCTGGGTGTTGAGTCAGATCGAGTTCCTGCCAATCATTGGCGAATGGGCGGCGCAAATCGCGGCGCAGGTGCGAGACATGCAGAACTGATCTGGTCCTGATCTGGATCATGGTGCTGGTGCCGTCACCGTCCCATGATCGGATCAGTCAACAGGAAAGGAAACGCCATGTATTCTCACATCTTGGTTCCGGTGTCGTTCGATCAGGAACGCGATTCGGGGGCGGCCCTTCGGGTGGCACGGCTCTTGGCCGACGAGACCGGACATATCAGCCTTTTGCATGTGATCGAGCAGGTGCCGGGCTATGCGATATCCTACCTGCCGCAGGGCTATGTCAACGAGGCGCGCAAGGCAATCGAGGCGGAATTGGCCGATATTGCCGCCACTTTGCCAAACGGCTCCTTTCATGTGGTCGAGGGGCATTCGGGCCGCACCATTCTCGACTGGGCCGAGCGGTACACACCGAATTGTATCGTGATTGCGAGCCACCGCCCCGGTATGCAGGATCTTTTGCTCGGTTCCACCGCGGCCAAGGTCGTGCGCCATGCCAATTGCGCGGTGCATGTGATCCGCTGAGCCTGACTTTGGGCGCTCTGGGTTGCACAGTGGGCAGGGCATGCCCACATGCCTTCTGACGCACCAAAAAAGGAGAGCGCCCATGCAATGTCCGATAGACGGCACGCAACTGATTCTCGCGGAACGCACCGGGGTCGAGATCGATTATTGCCCGCAATGCCGGGGTGTCTGGCTCGATCGGGGTGAGTTGGACAAGATCATCGACCGAGCAGCGGGCACACCTGTGGCACCGCAGGCCGCTCCGGATCATGGAGGCCGTGGGCATTCGGATCGTGGGTATTCCGACCGTGGCCATTCGGACCATGGGCAACCCCGGCGAAAAAAGCGTGGTGGCTTTCTGGAAGACCTTTTCGACTTCTGAGCCTTTGGCTTGAAGCAGGCCCGTGCGGAGGGTAAGGGCAGGGATGGCCCAAGTTCTCACCTGTCTGCTGGCGCTTGCGATTGGCATAACCACACTGATGCCCTCTTCGACGGGCGCTGCGCCGCCTATGGGGCTCGACAAGGCAGCGCATATGCTGGCCTTTGGCCTGCTTGTGCTCCCCATGGCCGCGCGTCATCCCAAGCATTGGCGATTGATCTGGGTCGCGGCACTGACCTATGGCGGCCTGATCGAGATTGTGCAGCCCTATGTGGGGCGTGGCGCCGAATGGGCGGATCTATTCGCTGACGGTCTCGGGGCTGCCTGCGGCATCGGCCTTGTGCGCCTCTTTCAACGGCGACGGCCCCTCTGAGGCGAGCACCAATTTCGCATTGGGTGTAAAAGAGCCAATTCGAGTAGTCTTTTTTGTGCAGTCCCCGGAAACTTTGATTTGGATCAAAAAGCCCCGCTGTCCTAGCCCATAGGTTGTGATTAAGGCCAATTGTTCGGTGTGATTCTCAGAGGTTCTTTAGTCGCTTTTTATCCATCCTCTTTGATCACCTCCGGCATGGCTCTCATAGTCATGTCCCGGAGTTTTACTAATGAATTTGACACGCCGTCGCTTTCTGACCGTCGCTGCCGCAGCCATCGCGGCACCCTCGTTTGCATTGGCGTCCCAGAGTGCCCGCTGGCAAGGTCGGGCAATGGGTGCGCCCGCCAGCTTGGTTCTGGCAGGACTGACACCCGAGGCTGCGCAGCCTATCTTTGCGGCGTTTGAGGCCGAATTGGACCGGCTTGATCGCTTGTTCAGCCTCTTTCGCCCCGACAGCACTTTGGTGCAGCTCAACCAGACCGGCCGCCTTGTGGCCCCACCGCCCGAGTTCTTTGAGGTGATCGAACTGTCTGATCGTCTGAACAAGGCCACAGGTGGCGCGTTTGATCCTACGGTGCAGCCGCTTTTGCAGGCCGGTCTGATGGGGCGCGCACGGGCACGGGCCTTCGGGCTCATTGGTTGGGAGAAGGTCAAAGTTGATGCGCGTGAAATATCCTTTGAGCGCACCGGCATGGCGCTGACCCTCAACGGAATCGCGCAGGGGTATGTGACAGACCGGATCGCCGCGTTTCTGCGCACCAAGGGTCTGACCGATGTGCTCATTGACATTGGTGAGTTGCGCGCGGTTGGGCGGAACCCAATTGGTACCGCTTGGAAGGCGAGGATTTACTCTGCCAATGGCGAGTACGATCATCATGTTGCGCTCTGCAACAGGGCGCTCGCCACCACAAAGCCGATGGGCGTTATTGAGTCGGTTGACGGCGTGTATAGCGTGTGCCCGAATGGCCATCGTCCCCGCCACAAGATCGTCAGCGTCTCGTCCCCCTCTGCGGCCGTGGCGGACGGGCTTTCCACTGCGATTGCGCTCATGCGGCGAGAAGATGCAATTGTGGCGGTCGAAAAGTTTCCGGGCGCCCGTATCGAAATGATCGCCTGAGACAGCGACCCTGGCAGAGAGAATGCGATGCAGACATGGCGACCCCGGGAGGACTTGAACCCCCAACCCCAGACTTAGAAGGTCCGTGCTCTATCCAGTTGAGCTACGGGGCCATATCAGTCTGATAACGGTTCGGAAAACGGTGCGCAACCACGCTCCCCTTGTCCAGCCACCTGTTCTGGTTCCTCTTTTCGCTCCGGGCGGCTGCGGAGACACCCACAGCTGCGTTCACCCGCGTCAGGGGTGCGTCACGGGACCGTTGCGCGGGGATTAATCCGTTCCGAAGGGCTCCCTGTCGTAGACAACATGCGCGAGATAGAGCCCATAGGGTGGGCAAACCGGACCGCAGGCGGCGCGGTCACGGGCGTCAAGCGCGCCGCGCACCCGATCGGGATTCCACGATCCCGCCCCCACACGTTCGAGGGTTCCAACGATGCTGCGGACCTGATTGTGCAAAAAGGACCGCGCCCGCAAATGGAAATGGATCTCCGTTCCGGTGGCCGTGGAATGCTCTGAAATCTCTATCGAGTCCAACGTCTTGATCGGGCTGGCCGCCTGACAGATGGTCGAGCGGAAGGTGGTGAAATCATGCGTTCCGATGAGATGGGCCGCGCCCGCCCGCATCGCGTCGATGTCAAGCATTGGGCGCACATGCCAGACGCGCCCCTGATCGAGTGTGACCGGTGCCCGGCGTGACAGGATGCGAAAGAGATATTGCCGTTCTGTGGCGGAGAATCGCGCGTGCCAGTCCTCCGGGACACGCGCACAGGCAGTGATCGCGACGGGCAGCGGCTTGAGGTGGTAATTGAGGGCTTCTGACAGGCGAAACGCCCCCCAATCCCGCGGCAGATCACAATGCGCGACCTGCGCCAGCGCATGCACCCCGGCATCGGTGCGCCCGGCGGCCGCGATGGTGTGCGGACCCGGTTCAATCCGTCCGAGCGCCGCCTCAATCGCGCCTTGAACCGACGGGTGGTCAACCTGCCGCTGCCAGCCGGCAAAGGGCGCGCCGTCATATTCGATCTTGAGGGCATAGCGGGGCATGGTGCGACTTGGCTTGCTTCTGGATTGGGTGTCATCTGGCCCGAAATACCTTGGGCCTCCGGGGGCAGCGCCCCCGTCAACGGTCGGATTAATAGTCGGCGTTGCCGCCCTGTTGCCAGGATTTGACCAGATTGCCGAACCGGGTGAACTGAGCCTCAAAGCTCAACTCGACCGTGCCAATCGGGCCGTGACGCTGTTTGCCGATGATGACGTCCGCCTTGCCATGCAGGCGCGACATCGCCTCTTGCCATTCGGCCATCTTGTCCATTTCGTGATCGCCCGGCTTTTCGCGTTCCTTGTAATATTCCTCGCGGAACACGAACATCACCACATCTGCATCCTGTTCGATAGAACCGGATTCGCGCAGGTCCGACAATTGCGGCCGCTTGTCCTCGCGGTTCTCGACCTGACGCGAGAGCTGCGAGAGCGCGACAACAGGGATGTTAAGTTCCTTGGCTATCGCCTTGAGTCCCATAGAGATTTCGCCAATCTCCTGCACACGGTTTTCGGAGGAGCCGCGCACCAGTTGCAGGTAGTCGACAATCAGCAGGTCAAGACCATGGGTCCGCTTGAGCCGCCGCGCGCGGGCCGCAAGCTGCGAAATCGGGATGGCGGCGGTGTCGTCGATATAGAGCGGGCAGGATTCCAGCGTCTTGGCAGCCTCGACAAAGCGGCGGAATTCGCTTTCGTCCATATCCCCCTGACGGATCTTGTGTGACGAGATTTCCGAGGCTTCGGCCAGCACCCGGCCCGCCAATTGTTCGGCGCTCATCTCGAGCGAGAAAAAGCCCACGACGCCCCCATCCACCGCACCTTCGGTGCCATCGGGCAGGGTGCCGCGGCGATAGGCCTTGGCCACGTTGAAGGCAATATTGGTTGCCAGCGATGTCTTGCCCATCGACGGGCGACCGGCGAGGATCAGAAGGTCGGATTTGTGCAGACCGCCCAGTTTGCCATCGAGATCGACCAGCCCGGTCGAGATGCCCGCCAGCCCGCCTTCGCGCTGATAGGCGGCATTGGCCACATTAACAGCGTCCGTTACGGCCTTGAGAAAGCTTTGAAACCCGCTCTCGGACTGGCCCTGTTCTGCCAGTTGGTAGAGCTTTTGTTCGGCCTCGACGATCTGATCTTTGGGCTCGCTATCGACGTTGACGCGGGCGGCCTTGCCCGCGATATCATGGCCCAAGGTAATCAGCGCGCGGCGGATTGCGAGGTCATAGATCATCTGCGCATAGTCGCGCACCGCAAAGGTCGAAATCGCAGCGCCTGCCAGTTTGGCGAGATAGGCGGGACCGCCAAGCTCTTTCAATCCCTCATCATTCTCCAAGAATGCGCGCAGGGTCACGGGCGAGGCGAGGTTGTTCTTGGCGATGCGGGCGGCGGCGGTCTCAAAGATGCGGGCATGCACCGGATCGTAGAAATGCTGTGGCCCGATGATGGCGGCGATGCGATCATAGACGTCATTATTGGTCAGAATCGCGCCGAGGAGTTGCTGTTCGGCCTCGATGGAATGCGGCACGCTATCGGGGGATTGAATCTCTGCTCCGGTCGGATTGAAAGCCTTGACTTCATTCATGCCTGCGGTCCCCGTCTATCGGTTTTCTATCGTGTCGGTCGTCTTGGTTCGCGTGTTCTAGGCCAATCCCGGTACGCTCGCCACTTGTATAACTCTGTGGACATTTGGCGGGATAAGCCGGTGGATAGGGGCACGCCGCAAGCGGCGCGTCCACATCCTGTTGCCTTATCGTTAGGGTCTACCACATCTAGAGGCGCTTTGCGATTCGAGATGTGGGTTATCCCCACCCCCTGAGGACAAGTTTATTTCTTGTGTGCCGCCTGCCACTTACGCGGATCGCGCAGGAAATCCTCGACCGCGTTCAGGGTTGCGGCCTCGAAAATGGCCTGCGCGCGCGCCTCGGCCAGAACATCCCACCAGGTGCAGAGGTGATGCAGCGCGATCCCGTGATCGCCAAGGGTTTTCTCGGTCTCGGGGAAGATGCCGTAGTAAAATATCACTGCTGTATGGCCGCAGGTGGCCCCCGTTTCGCGGATGGCATCCACGAAGCTGAGTTTCGATCCGCCATCAGTGGTCAGGTCCTCGACCAAAAGCACGCGCTGCCCCTCGGTCATGGCGCCTTCGATGCGGGCGTTGCGCCCGTAACCCTTGGGTTTCTTGCGCACATAGGTCATGGGCAGGGCCATACGCTCTGCCACAAGGGCTGCAAACGGAATGCCCGCCGTCTCGCCGCCCGCGATATTGTCGAACGCCTCGAACCCGGCGTCGCGCATCACGGTGACGGTGAGAAAGTCCATCAAGGTGCTGCGGATGCGCGGGTAGGAGATCAGCTTGCGGCAGTCGATATAAGTGGGCGAGGGCAGGCCGGAGGCCAGCGTAAAGGGCGTGTCCGCGTTGAAATGCACCGCGCCGATTTCCAGCAGCATCCGGGCGGTGAGGCGGGCGATTTCTTCCTTGGGCGGGTAGGCTGCGGGGATCATGGCGTGGTCCTTGGGTTGAGCGGTGCGCCGAAGAGTTTTGAGGCCTCCGGCGGGAGTATTGAAGGAACGATGAAACTCAGGTCACGCGCCAATGGAGCGCGAAGCCGGGGTCAAAGACGGTGACGGGCCCGTCGCCGGTGTCGATTTTTTCGGGGTAGGTGACCGCATCGCCCTTGGTCAGGGTCAGCGTGGCCTCATTGGCGGGCAGGCGATAGAAGGCAGGGCCGTTGAGCGAGGTAAAGCCCTCGAGCCGGTGAAGCGCGCCCTCGTCCTCAAACACATGCGCTAGGATTGACATCGTGTTGGTCGCGGTGAAACAGCCCGCGCAGCCACAGGCGCTTTCCTTGAGAGGGTCGATATGCGGCGCGCTGTCGGTGCCGAGGAAAAACCGCGCATCGCCAGAGGTGGCGGCGGCGCGCAGAGCGAGGCGGTGTTCCTCGCGCTTGGCCACGGGCAGGCAGTAATAATGCGGCTTGATCCCGCCAACGAGGATATGGTTGCGGTTGATCACGAGGTGATGCGTGGTGATCGTGGCCCCAAGGTCTTGGTCATGGGCGCGCACATAGTCGACGCCATTGGCGGTCGTGATATGTTCCATCACCACGCGCAAACCGGGTGTGGCGCGGCGCACGGGATCGAGCACGCGGTCGATAAAGACTGCCTCGCGGTCGAAGATGTCAACGCTCGGGTCCGTCACCTCGCCATGCACGCAGAGCGGCAGGCCGATGTCGGCCATCTTTTCCAGCACAGCGCGCACCTTGTCGAAATCGCGCACGCCTGAGGCGGAGTTGGTGGTGGCCCCGGCGGGGTAGAGCTTGACCGCCGTAACAAGCCCGCTGGCATGGGCCGCGGCCACATCCTCTGGATCGGTCTCTTCGGTCAGATAGAGTGTCATCAGCGGGGTGAAATCCGCGCCCTCGGGAAGGGCCGCCATAATCCGCGCCCGGTAGGCGGTGGCATCTTGGCCAGTGACCACCGGCGGCACCAGATTGGGCATGACGATGGCGCGGGCGAAATGGCGCGTGGTTTCAGGCAGGACGGCGCGCAGCATCGCGCCATCGCGCAGATGCAGGTGCCAATCGTCGGGGCGGCGGAGGGTCAGGGTCTGGGTCATGCGCTCGCGCATACACAATCGGACCGCCCAAGGCCAGAGCGTCGGCGCGGGCCCGTCCTATTCTTCTTGCATCCGCGTGCGCATGAGTTTCAACGCCTTGCGAAACCGTGGGCCGCCGACGCCGCGCGCAATGGCGTTTTGACAGTGCAGGATTGTCAGGTGCGATCGCTCCTCAGCCATCAGCCGTTGCAGAACGCTCACGAGATAGGGCGTATCCTCGCGCCGCTTGCGATAGAGTTGTGCGAGGCTGAGGCGTGTCAGTTTATTGGCACTGACCTGCGCCAGCAGACGAAAGATCACACCCATCCGCACCAAGGTCGGTTCGATCTGATACCCGAGATAGCGAGTGCGGAATTTCATCACGTTGGGGCGGGTAAAGAGCGCGGCATGCATCGCATCAAGCTCGATCTCGGGATCATAGAGCAGCACTGCTGAGGCGGCGGCATCCAGCATGTCGGGCGCATAGCCGTAGCGGTCGCTGAACGAGGCCCGACGCATCCGCAGGAACCTGTCGTCCCATTCCGCCACGCGCGGATCGAGCGTCGCCTGAGGGTTGAGCATCACCACCTTGGCACCGGGGGCGGCCACCGAAAACGCCGCCGCCGCATAGCCGCAGGGGCCGGCTCCGTAAAAGATCACCTGCTCGAAGTCGTCAAAGAATCCGTCGTCGATCAGACGGTCGAAATAACCATAAACCCGGCTGTCGCGAAACCATGTATCCTGTGCGCTGATCAGGCAAAGATGCGACCAGCCAAGCGCTTTGGTCATCGACCAGCCCAGCGGTTGCGATTGAGGCGACAGGTCCGGCAGGCGGGAAAAGCATTCGAATGTCACCAGCAATGTCGGCTTGCGCTCGATCAGGACCGCGACATGTTTATCGCCCAACCGCTCGGCATAGCCGTCGTCGCCAGCGAGGTCGTTGGCACGTTCGCACCACTCTGCCCAGCCAAGACCAGAGAGATCGGCATCAAAGATATCGGCGTTGTCCTGCATGATCACTCGTGCCCTCGGTCGTGTCGGAACCGTTCGACTGCGGTCCTGTTGGTACATAGACTGTTCCTGAAATCGGGCAAAACTTTGGAGAAACCAAGGGCTTTCCGGGGGAGGCTCCCACGTTTGTGTGAGCGGGCCGCCCTTGACCCGCCGGGGGTTGCGATGCAGTTCTGGTGCAAGCAAAGAAAACCGGAGGCAAGAGCGTGAAGACCCCCACATCCATTGACGCGGTGCAAAGCCTGCTGGCCGGGCAGGATTATGTCTGCGGGCGGGCGCTTGGCACTGTGACCTATCTGGCCTTGACGCTTGGGCGACCGCTCTTTCTCGAGGGCGAAGCCGGCACGGGTAAGACCGAGATCGCCAAGGCCCTGGCCCAGGCGCTGGGGCGGCGATTGATCCGGTTGCAATGCTACGAGGGGCTGGATGCGGCGAGCGCGGTTTATGAGTGGAATTTCACCGGGCAGATGATCGCCATCCGCGCTGCTGAGGCGTCGGGGAGCGTGGACCGGGGCCATCTCAAGGACGAACTTTTCACCCAAGAGTTCCTCATAGAGCGTCCGCTTTTGCAGGCGATGCGCCCGCAACCGGGTGGCGCGCCGGTGCTGCTCATTGACGAGATCGACCGCACCGACGAACCGTTTGAGGCGTTTCTCTTGGAGGCGCTCAGCGATTTTCAGGTGACGATTCCAGAATTGGGCACGATCCACGCGCCAGAGCCCCCGATTGTCATCCTCACCTCCAACCGCACCCGCGAGGTGCATGACGCGTTGAAGCGGCGGTGCCTCTATCATTGGGTGGATTACCCGACGTTTGACCGGGAGATCGAGATCCTGCACGCCCGCGCGCCTGAGGCCGCAGAGGTGCTCAGCCGCGAGATTGTGGCTTTTGTGCAGCGGTTGCGCACCGAGGATCTCTTCAAGAAACCGGGGGTGGCCGAGACCATTGATTGGGCCAAATGCCTGCTGGCGCTCGATGTGATCAGCCTCAGTCCCGAGGTGATCGCTGATACGCTGGGGGCGATTCTGAAGTATCAGGATGACATCTCAAAATTGCAGGGTTCCGAAGCGAAGCGCCTCTTGGATGAGGTGCGTGCGGGGTTGGAGCTGCAATAATGGGCAAAACGCAGCACTTGCGCATCTATCAACCGCATCCCGGACTATACGCCTATTACGATGGCCGGGTGCCGGGTTACCGATTCATGGAGGGTGACAACTGGGTTGACGAAGGGGCAATCGGTCTGGGTATTGCCACCTATGCGCTGGTCGCAGGACAATCGGCGCTGGTGTATGATACCAGCCTTTCATCCGAGCACGGCGCGGCAATACGGGCGCATCTTGAGGGGCAAGGTGTTACCGAATTCACGGTCATCTATAGCCATTGGCATCTCGATCATGTTGCCGGCACGTCAGCTTTTGCCAACTGCGAGGTGATTGCAAATGCGCGCACTGCTGCGCACCTTGCAGAGCGGCGTGATGCGATTGAAGCGGGCACCTATCATGGGCTGCCAGAGATCAAGCCGCTGATCCTGCCGACGCAGGTCTTTTCCGGGCAGTTTGACATGATATTTGGTGACCAAAGGGTCACGCTGATCGAGGCCAATATTCACAGCGATGATGCCACAGTGCTGTGGTTGCCAGAGCAGCGGATTTTGCTGGCAGGTGACACAATCGAGGATTGTGTGACCTATGTGGATGAGCCTGCGGATCTCGCCGCGCATTTACGAGATCTGGATCGGTTGGCCGCGCTTGAGCCGCTGTTTGTGCTACCGGATCACGGGGCACCGGACATTTTGGCGCGCGGTGGGTATGACCCCGAGGTTATCCGTGCGACGCAACGCTATATTCGTTGGCTTATGGGACTAGAAGCGGTGCCAGAGAAATGCGTGACACCGCTGCAAGAGATCATCGCGGATGATCTGGCGGCCGGTATTTTGGAATGGTTCGCGCCCTACGCCGATATCCATGCCCAGAATGTTCAACGAACCCTAGAGTTATATGGGCATGACTGAGCTGCCGACCCTCGAATTGCCGGACGATCCCAAACTCACGCATAACATCACGCATTTCGCGCGGGCCTTGCGGGCGGCGGGGCTGCCAATCGGCACTGGTCGGGTGATGGATGCGATCCGGGCGGTCGCTGTGGCGGGGTTTTCCAGCCGGAGCGATTTCTTTTACACGCTGCGCGCCTGCCTCGTGACGCGACCTGAGCATCTGGTTGTTTTCGCGCAGATTTTTCGCCTCTATTGGCGCGATCCGCGCTACATGGAGCATATGATGGCGATGATGCTGCCCGCCATTCGGGGTGTGCAGGAAGACCGTAGCGCGCAGGCGGCGGAAAAGCGTGCGGCCGAAGCGCTCTTGGACGGGGTGACACGCGATGCGCCACAGATCGAAGAGCACGACAGCGATGAGGTGCAGATCGACATAGACGCCAGCGCCACCCTCTCGGGCGAGGAACGGCTGCGCACCCTCGATTTTGAGCAGATGAGTACGGCAGAGATCGCTCAGGCGAAACGCATGCTCGCGCGGCTGACCTTGCCGGTCAAACCCTTTGCCTCGCGTCGTGGTATGGCCGCGTTCAATGGTCGCCGGGTCGATGCGGGCCGAACCCTGCGCGCGGCGCTGCGCCATGGCGGCGAACTGCGCCGCATTCACCTGCAAAAGCCGCGCGAGCGTTGGCCCAATCTTGTGGTGCTTTGCGATATCTCAGGCTCCATGAGCCAGTATAGCCGGATGGTTTTGCATTTTCTCCATGCCGTTGCCAATCAAAAGGGAGCGGGCTGGGCGCGGGTGCATGCCTTTACCTTTGGCACGCGGTTGACCAATATCACACGGCAACTGGCGACGCGGGATGTCGATGCGGCCCTTGCCGCCGCCGGAAAACAGGCGCAGGATTGGGAGGGCGGCACGCGCATCGGCGCCTGTCTACACGATTTCAATCGCGACTGGTCACGGCGGGTGATGGGGCAGGGGGCGGTGGTGCTCTTGATCACGGACGGTTTGGACCGTGATGCGCCTGAGGCGCTCAGCCATGAGATGGAGCGGCTGCATCTATCAGCGCGGCGGCTCATATGGCTCAACCCGCTGCTCAGGTGGGAAGGGTTTGCGCCGAAGGCCCAAGGCATCCGTGCGATGCTGCCGCATGTGGACGCCTTTCGTGCCGGGCATTCCATCGCCACGCTGGAGGAGCTGGCCGAGGCCATCTCGCGCCGCGACGACAGTGGCGAAAAGGCGCGGCTGATGGCGGTGATGCAGGGGAGATGAGCAAGATGGATCGCTTTGACGACATCCCGGAAACCGCGCTGGCCTGGCACCGGGCGGGCAAGGGGGCGGCCTTGGCCACGGTGGTCGAGACCTGGGGCAGTGCGCCGCGCCGGGTGGGCAGCCAGTTGGCGATTTCCGGCGCGGGTGAGATTGCCGGATCGGTCTCGGGCGGCTGTGTCGAGGGCGCGGTGGTGGCCGAGGCGCTTGACGCAATAGAGGCGGGGAAGCCGGTGCTGTTGACCTACGGCGTGTCGGACGGCGACGCCTTTGCCGTAGGGCTGGCCTGTGGCGGCACGATCCGGGTGTTGGTGGAGCCGATCGGGTCGGTGATGCCCGAGGATCTGCTGGCCGATCTGGTGTTGGCGCGGGATGCCCGTATTCCCGTGGCCTATGTCACCGGGCCGGACGGACGGCGGTTGGAGCGCGAGGGGCACGGCGCGCGGTTCCGCATGGACCGCTCTGGATTTGAGGAGGATGGCGAGACATTCGTGGCCATTCACAACCCGCCGCTGCGCCTGATCATCGTGGGGGCGGTGCATATTGCGCAGGCGCTTGTGCCGATGGCGCGGATTGCGGGCTATGATCCGCTGCTCATTGACCCGCGTGAGAGCTTTGCGTCGGAGACGCGGTTTCCGGGCGAGATTGTGCTGCACGACTGGCCGGATGAGGGCGTGCGTGCCTTTGGTCTGGATGCCCGCACCGCATTGGTCTTGCTGACCCATGACCCCAAGCTCGATGATCCGGCGCTGATCGAGGCGCTGCGGTCGGAGGTGTTCTATATCGGGGCGTTGGGATCAACCCGCACCCATGCCAAGCGGGTGGCGCGGTTGCAGGAGGTCGGGTTCTCGGAGGCTGAAATCTCTCGCATACATGGCCCCATCGGTCTCGATATCAGCGCCGCTGGCCCGTCTGAGATCGCGGTGAGCATCTTGGCCGAGATGACCCGCGTGCTAAGGAAAGGCGCATGAAATTCGGCCCAGTGCCGTTGGATCAGGCCGAGGGCGGTATTCTGGCGCATTCCGAACAGGTGGCCGGGGGGCGGTTGCGCAAGGGGCTCGTGCTCGACGCCACGCAGATCGCGGCCTTGCGCGCAGCGGGCTATGATGCGGTTACGGTGGCGGTTCTCGACGCGCAGGATGTTCACGAGAACGCAGCGGCTGAGGCCTTGGCAAGGGCCTTGCGCGCAACCACCCCCGAACTTTCCCTGAGCGCGCCCTTTACCGGTCGCGTCAACCTGATTGCCGAGCGGCCCGGTGTCGTTTGTCTCAATGCGGCGGCAATCCATGCGGCCAATGCGGTCGATCCGATGATCACCGTGGCCACCGTCGCACAGCATCACCAAATCCACGCAGGCGGCATGATCGCCACGGTCAAGATCATCGCCTACGGTGTGCCCCGCGCGGCGTTGGAGCGCGCGGCAGAGGCGGCGCGCGGGGCCGTGCGGCTGGCGGTGGCGCAGTATCGCACCGCGAGTCTGATCGTCACCGATGTGCCCGGTGGGCCCGGCGACAAGGGGGCCGATGCGATTGCGGCGCGGGTCACCGGGCTGGGCATGGAGATGGTGGAAACGGTGCTCTGTGCGCATGAAGAGGCGGCGCTGGCGGCGGCAATCACCAGCGCCAAGGGCGAAATCGTGCTGATTCTTACCGCTTCGGCCACGTCGGACCCGTTTGATACCGCGCCTCAAGCGCTGCGCGCGGCGGGCGGGCAGGTCGAGCGGTTTGGCATGCCGGTGGACCCTGGAAATCTACTCTTTCTGGGCCGTTTGGGCGCGCGACCTGTCATTGGCCTGCCCGGATCAGCGCGCAGCCCGGTTCTGCATGGGGCCGACTGGGTTCTGGCGCGGGTCGCCTGCGGTCTGCCCTGCGGGGCGGCAGAGATTGCGGCGATGGGCGTGGGCGGCCTGCTCAAGGAGATTCCCACCCGGCCCCAGCCGCGCCGGGGCGGACGCAGCTGAGGCCAAAGAAACCGGGTTCTCAAGTCGGGAGAGGCATGCTTTAGTCGCACTGGACAGCGAGACCTTTCCTACTAAGGTCTCATGTGGAGACGAACACATCAAACCGGGAGGAGCCAATGCCTGAGGTCAAAATGACCGTGAATGGCAAGCCAGCGTCGGGCCAGATCGAGGGCCGCACGCTTCTTGTCGAATTTCTGAGAGAGACGCTTGGCCTGACGGGCACGCATGTGGGCTGTGACACCAGCCAATGTGGCGCCTGCGTGGTGCATGTGGATGGCAAGGCCGTGAAGTCCTGCACCATGTTCGCCGCCGAGGCGGAAGGCGCCGAGATCAAAACCATCGAGGCCATGGCCGAACCCGACGGCACGCTGCATCCGATTCAGCAGGCGTTTCAGGACCATCATGGGTTGCAATGCGGGTTCTGCACGCCGGGCATGGTGATGTCGGCGGCGGCCCTCTTGGCTGAGAATCCGACGCCGACGGAGACTGAGGTGCGCGATTACCTAGAGGGGAATATTTGCCGCTGCACCGGCTATCACAACATCGTCAAGGCGATCTTGGCGGCCAGCGGTCAGGATGTGAGCCGTATCGCGGCGGAATAAGGTGCAATTGGGGGCGCTGCCCCCGCGCCTGCGGCGCTCCCCCGGGATATTTCGGGCAAGAAGAAAGCGCTGCGGGTGATCTTGGGGGCAAACCCCGGACGATCAGGGAGGAGAATGACATGCCGAAAGACGGAGGCATTGGCGCCAGCACCAAGCGGCGCGAGGATATCCGGTTTCTGACCGGAAACGGCCATTACACCGATGACATCAACCTGCGCGGGCAGGCCTATGTGCATTTTCAGCGCTCGGATGTGGCGCATGGGCGGCTGAACAAGGTCGACACCAGCGCCGCCGAGACCATGCCGGGGGTGCTGCGGATTTTCACCGGCGCGGATTTCGAGAACGTGGGCGGGCTGCCCTGTGGCTGGCAGGTCACGGACCGCTTTGGCGAGGTGATGCAGGAGCCGGGGCATCCGGTTCTGGCGCGCGGCAAGGTGCGCCATGTCGGGGATCCGATTGCCGCTGTCGTGGCCGAGACCTATGCGCAGGCCCGCGACGCGGCCGAGGCGATTGAGCTCGACATCGAGGAACTGCCGGCGGTCGTGGACATGAAGAAGGCGCTCCAAGAGGATGCGCCCTTGGTCCATGACGATCTCAAGAGCAACCTGTGTTATGACTGGGGCTTTGTCGAAGAGAACAAGGCGGCGGTGAATGAGGCCTTTGAAAAGGCGGCGCATGTCACCTCGCTCGAGTTGATCAACAACCGCCTGATTGCCAATCCGATGGAACCGCGCGTGGCGGTGGGCGATTTCAACCGCTCAACGGGCGATCACACGCTATATACCACCTCTCAGAACCCGCATGTGATCCGCCTCTTGATGGGGGCCTTCGTGCTGGGCATCCCAGAGCATAAATTGCGCGTGGTGGCCCCCGATGTGGGTGGCGGTTTCGGCTCCAAGATATTTCACTACGCGGAAGAGGCGTTTTGCACCTTTGCCGCCAAGGCCCTGAACCGCCCGGTGAAATGGACATGTTCGCGCTCTGAGGCGTTCATGACCGATGCGCATGGGCGCGACCATGTGACCAAGATCGAATTGGCGCTGGATGCGGAGAACAACTTTACCGCCATCCGCACCGATACCCATGCGAATATGGGGGCTTATCTGAGCACCTTTGCGCCGTCGGTGCCGACTTGGCTGCATGGCACGCTGATGGCGGGCAATTACAAGACGCCGCTGATCTATGTGAACGTCAAGGCGGTCTTTACCAACACGGTGCCGGTTGACGCCTATCGCGGCGCGGGCCGTCCCGAGGCGACCTATCAGTTGGAGCGGGTGATCGACAAGGCGGCGCGGGAATTGGGGGTCGATCCCATCGCGTTGCGCCGGCAGAATTTCATCACGGAATTCCCCTATGCCACGCCCGTGGCGGTGGAATATGACACTGGCGATTATCACGCCACCATGGACAAGCTCGAAGAGATCGCTGATTTCAAGGGCTTTGAGGCGCGACGCAAGGCGAGCGAGGCCAAGGGCAAGCTGCGCGGTCTGGGCATCAATTGCTATATCGAAGCCTGCGGCATCGCGCCCTCAAACCTTGTGGGGCAATTGGGCGCGCGCGCGGGCCTATATGAGAGTGCGACCGTGCGCGTGAATGCCACCGGGGGGCTTGTCGTGATGACCGGCTCACACAGCCACGGCCAAGGGCATGAGACCTCATTCGCGCAGGTGGTGGCCGAGATGATCGGCATCGACGCCAATATGATCGAGATCGTGCATGGGGACACGGCCAACACGCCGATGGGCATGGGCACCTATGGATCGCGGTCCATCGCTGTGGGCGGGTCGGCCATGGTGCGCGCGACAGAGAAGATCATCAACAAGGCCAAGAAGATCGCGGCGCATCTGATGGAGGCATCGGATGCCGATATCGAACTCAAGGATGGCAAGTTCAGCGTTGCGGGCACGGATAAATCCGTGGCCTGGGGCGATGTGACCCTCGCTGCCTATGTGCCGCACAACTATCCACTGGCCGATCTGGAGCCGGGGCTGGAGGAGACGGCGTTTTACGATCCGTCGAATTTCACCTATCCCTCCGGGGCCTATGCCTGTGAGGTCGAGGTCGACCCCGAAACCGGCAAGGTGACGATCGAGCGCTTTTCGGCGGCGGATGACTTCGGCAATATCATCAACCCGATGATCGTGTCGGGGCAGGTGCATGGCGGCATCGGGCAGGGGATCGGGAAGGCGCTGCTCGAGGCTTGCATCTATGATGAGAACGGTCAGCTTCAGACCGGGTCTTACATGGATTATGCCATGCCGCGTGCCGATGATGTCCCGTTCTATCAGGTCGATCATTCCTGTCAGACGCCCTGCACGCACAACCCCTTGGGCGTAAAGGGCTGTGGCGAGGCCGGGGCCATCGGCAGCCCGCCTGCTGTGGTCAACGCGGTGATTGATGCGCTGCAACGCTCGGGCCGGACCATCACCCATATTGATATGCCGCTGTCGCCGTCGCGCGTCTGGCAAGCGATGCAAGGGTAAGGAGAACGATCATGTATGCATTCGATATCGAACGTCCCGCAACTATCGCTGATGCCATTGCGGCCCTCGGGTCTGAGGAGGCGCAGGCGCTCGGCGGGGGGCAGACCCTGATCCCGACGCTCAAGCAACGGCTGGCGGCACCCGCCAAGCTGGTGTGCCTCTCGGCAATCAAGGAGATGCAGGGCATCTGCACAGCCGACGACGGCGCGCTCTGCATCGGCGGTGGCACCACCCATGCTGACGTTGCGGCGGGGGCTGGTGTCTATCCGGCGCTTGCGGCCTTGGCAGGGCATATCGGTGATCCGGCGGTGCGCAATCGGGGCACCATCGGCGGTAGTCTCGCCAATAACGATCCGTCCGCCTGTTATCCTGCGGCGGTGTTGGGATCGGGGGCGACGGTGGTCACGTCCAACCGCAGCATCGCGGCGGATGACTATTTTCAGGGCATGTTCACGACTGCGCTGGAAGATGGCGAGATCATCACCGAAGTGCGCTTTCCGGTGCCGGAAAAGGCCAATTACCAGAAGTTCGAGCAACCCGCCTCGCGCTTTGCCCTCGTCGGTGTGTTTGTCGCGAAATACGCAGGTTCTGTGCGCGTGGCCGTGACGGGGGCCTCGGAAGAGGGCGTGTTCCGCTGGTCCGAGGCCGAGGCGGCGCTCACGACCAACTTCACGCCGGAGGCTATCAAAGGGCTGACCCTCTCGGGCGACAGCATGATCTCGGACATGCATGGCTCGGGGGCCTACCGCGCGCATCTGGTGGGTGTGATGGCGCGGCGGGCGGTTGCGGCGGCAAGCTGAGCGCTGTTACAGTGCGGTGAGGTTTGAAATGGCGGGTCTCAGGACCCGCCATTTTAGTGAGGGACAGGGGGCGACATGCAAGAGATCGACAATCCGCGGCGTGGTGAGGGCTTGCCCGACGCCGTGCTGACCGGCGCGCCATGGCCGAGCGTCGATGTGGACGCGGTGCGCGCGCTCTTGGGGCGCTGTCCGGCGGCGGTGGAAACGCCGCTGGTGCCGGTCATGGGGTTTGGGCCAAAAATCTGGGCCAAGGACGAACGCGGGCGCATGGGGCTGGGCAGTTTCAAGGCGCTGGGCGCGGCCTATGTCATCGCCCATGAGGCGGCAGAGACTAGGGTCGAAGTTATGAGCCACGCGCTGACGGGGCGCACATATGTGACGGCGAGTGCGGGCAATCACGGCATGTCTGTCGCGGCGGGAGCGCGGCTATTCGGGGCGCGGGCGGTGATCTATCTGGCCGAGACCGTGCCCGAGAGTTTTGCCGCGCGGCTGCGAGCCAAGGGGGCCGACGTGGTGCGAGAAGGGCAAGATTACGAGGCCAGCATGATCGCGGCGGGTCGTGCCGCGATGGAGAACGGTTGGACCCTTTTGTCAGACAGTTCTTGGCCCGGCTATTTCGAGCTGCCGCAGAGGTTGATGGAGGGCTATCTGGCCATGGCCGAAGAGGCCGCGCGCCAGATACCCGAGGCACCGACGCATATTCTGCTACAGGCGGGCGTTGGCGGGCTCGCCGGGGCCTGTGCGGCATGGTTCCGGCAGGTCTGGGGCGATGCGCCTCGCATTATCGTGGTGGAACCTGACCGCGCGCCAGCCCTTTACGAGAGCATTCGCGCGGGTCGTCCGCTGGAGACAACCGGACCTGCCTCCACCATGGGGCGGCTTGATTGCAAGGTGCCGTCGCTGATTGCGCTCAAGGGATTGGCGCGGGATGCGGATGCGTTCGTGACAATCACGGATCAAGAGGCCGAGCAGGTGCTGGCTGGATTGGCAGCACAGGGATTGGCCACGACGCCGTCGGGCGCGGCGGGTTTGGCGGCGCTGCCGGGGCTCGCGCTCGGCGCGGACGCGCGGGTGCTCTGCATCCTCAGCGAAGCACCAGAGGCATGAGGCGCGGGTTTTCGCAGGCAGAGTTCCGGGCGCGGTTAAGCGCGGCACAATTCGGCATGGCCGAGGCAGGGCTTGGCGCGCTCTTGCTGACGACAGAGCCGGAAATCCGTTATTTCACCGGCTATCTCACGCGGTTCTGGGAAAGCCCAAGTCGCCCGTGGTTTTTGATCCTGCCTGCTTCTGGTGATCCGGTGGCGGTGATCCCCACGATTGGAGCGCCGCTGATGGCGCGGACAGGGCTGCGCGATATTCGCACTTGGGCGGCCCCGGACCCCGAGGATGATGGCGTGTCGCTGCTGGCCGAGACGCTGCGCGAGATTGGCGGCCCCGTGGGTGTGCCCTCGGGCCCCGAGAGCCATGTGCGCATGCCTTTGGCGGATTTCGAGCGGGTGAAACGTGCGAGTGCGCTCGCGTTTCGCGATGATGCCGGGATCATGGCGGGGTTGCGCGCCGTCAAATCCGAGGCTGAAATCGTCAAGATCGCGCATATCTGCGATATCGCCGGTCGCGCCTTTGACCGTGTGGGCGAGATTGCAGAGCCCGGCGTGCCGCTCAGCGCGGTGTTTCGCGATTTCCAGCGGCTTTTGCTCGAAAAGGGCGCTGATTGGGTGCCGTATCTGGCCGGAGGAGCCGGGCCATTGGGCTATGGGGATGTGATCTCGCCCGCAGGCGACACGCCGCTGGCGGTGGGCGATGTGCTCATGCTCGACACCGGCGCGGTCTGGGATGGGTATTTCTGCGACTATGACCGAAATTTCGCCATTGGCCATGCCACGGCAGACCAAAGCGCGGCGCATGCGCGGTTGATCGAGGCCACCGAGGCCGGAGAAGAGGCCGCCCGCGCAGGCGCCACCGCCTCTGATGTCTGGCGGGCGATGGCGCGGATCACCGGCGGCGATGAAACCTCGGGCCGTCTGGGGCACGGTCTGGGCATGCAACTGACCGAAGGCCTGTCCCTGACGGCCAAGGATCATACCCTCCTCAAGCCCGGTATGGTGATCACTCTGGAGCCGGGGGTGGAACTCGCACCGGGGTCGATCATGGTGCATGAGGAAAACGTCGTGATCCGCGAAGGTCGGGCGCAGCGCCTGTCCCGGTTTGCCGCATCCGCCCTGCCGGTGATCTGAGCGGCCTGCCTCAAAATCTGGCACCACGAAAAAAAAGGCCGAGCACTAAGCTCGGCCGAAGTCCAACAGGGAGGTATGAGGGTGACTGCCTTGCGGCTATCACCGTCACGATTGGCAATTAAGGGCGCCTCTCTGTCCATTCAAGGAAAAAAATGCCGCATATGCAGCATGTCCGCTATGCAAGTCATGCATGGCTGAAACTTGTTTAGCCCGGAACCTCAGCTAACTGCCTGTTCTTTCAGCGTTTTGCGATAGGATATAATCTCGTCCTGCACGAAATCCCGAAAGGCGGCGATCCGCTTGGAGTGGCGCAACTCTTCCGGATAGGCAAGAAACACCGGTACTTCGACCGATTGCACCTCGGGCAGAACGCGCACCAATTGCGGAAAATCACGGATCAGATAATCGGGCAGAACGCCGATGCCAAGATCATGCAGCACCCCCTGAAGCACGCCAAAGTAATTGTTCACGGTCAAGAGCGATGAGATGTCATTGGTCATCAACTCGTTCACCAACATCGCTCCGGCCCCCACTTGCGCCGAACGTGGGTTCTGACAGATCAGACGATGCGCGCTCATGTCTTCGATCACAGCGGGTTCGCCATGGGCCTCGATATAGGACTGCGTCGCATAGAGGCACATATGCACACTCATGAGCCGCTTGCGGATGAGATCGGCCTGTGACGGCTCTTTCATGCGGATCGCCACATCGGCTTCGCGCATCGGCAGGTCGAGCACGCGTTCTTCAAGCATGAGGTCGATCTTGAGATCCGGGTATTTCTCATAGAGCTTGGGCAGGCGCGGTGCGAGCCAGAGCGTGCCGAACCCGGTGGTGGTGGTCACGCGCAAATCGCCAAACACCTCCTCCTCGCTGTCGCGAATGCGGGCGGTCGCGGCATCAAGCCGTTTCATCATCGCGCGGGTGGCATCGAACAGCAGTTCCCCCTGTTCGGTGAGAATCAGCCCGCGTGCGTGGCGGTGAAACAGGGTGGCATTCAGCGATTCTTCCAACGCGCGGATTTGGCGGCTTACCGCCGATTGCGACAGATGCAACTGCTCTCCGGCATGGGTGAGACTCCCGGCATCCGCCACCGCATGAAATATTCTGAGCTTGTCCCAATCCATAAATTTAACTTTCTGAGGAAACTAACGCCTATGACGCAATAGCAGATAATCCTCAATCAACTATAGGGGAGGTGCGACATTTTCGTAAAATTCCACTTGGTAGGTCATTAATTATGACCTAATATTGCTCTATATTGAGGCATGGCCCTCAACCAAGGGAGGCACGCTATGACCACGCAAAAGGTAACGCTGAACGACCGCTTCGATCTGGAGAAATCACCCGTTCTGCTCAATGGCACGCAGGCGCTTGTACGTCTGATGTTGACCCAAGCAGCCCGTGACCGGGCGACAGGGTTGAACACGGCAGGCTTCGTGACGGGCTATCGCGGCTCGCCTTTGGGGGCCGTCGATCTACAGATGCGGCGCGCTGGAAAGGTTCTGACAGCGGCGCAGGTGCGCTTTGAGGAAGGGCTCAATGAGGATCTGGCGGCCACCGCCCTCTGGGGCGCGCAACAGGCGGAACTGCGCGGCGAGGGCAAGTATGACGGCGTTTTCGGTCTCTGGTATGGCAAGGGGCCGGGGGTGGACCGCTCTGGCGATGTGATGCGGCATGCCAATATGGCCGGCACGTCCAAACATGGTGGCGTGCTGATGGCGATGGGCGACGACCATACCGGCGAATCCTCGACCGTGCTGCATCAGAGCGAATGGGCGCTCGTGGATGCCTACATGCCGGTGGTCAGCCCGGCGGGCGTGCAGGAAATCCTTGATTATGGCATCTACGGCTATGCGCTCAGCCGCTTTGCCGGGGTCTGGGTTGGGCTCAAGACGATGAAGGACACGGTAGAGGCGACATCGGTTGTGGATGGCCGCCCGGACCGCGTGCAGCTTGTGACCCCCGATTTCCCGATGCCCGAGGGTGGGCTGAACATTCGCCTGATCGACACGCCGCATGCACAAGAGACGCGGATGATCGACTTCAAACGCTTTGCCGCCGAGGCATTTTCCCGCGCCAATGGCATGGACAAGCGCATGCTGGGCAAGCCGGGGGCCAAGATCGGCTTTGTTGCGGCGGGCAAAAACTGGCTTGATCTGGTGCATGCGCTCGACCTCTTGGGGGTCGATGCCGAAGAGGCGGAGCGGTTGGGCATCACCACCTACAAGGTGGGGCAGGTCTTTCCGCTCGACATGCAGGGGTTTCACGACTGGGCCGAGGGGCTCGATCTGATCGTGGTGGTCGAGGAAAAGCGCAAGCTGATCGAGGTGCAGATCAAAGAGGCGATCTTTGACGACCGGCGCGGGCGGCGCGTCTATGGCTGGTACAAGGGCGGCGCCAGGGGGATGCACCGCGAGGAATTGTTCCCGACGCGCGGCGCGCTCGATCCCATTTGGATCGCGGAGAAACTGGGTGGCATCCTGATCGAAGAGGGGCGCGGCACCGACCGGATCAAGGCGGGGCTCGAGGCGCTGTCAGAGGCGCGGCGCAATGACAACGCCACCGAGATTGCCAGCCGTCTGCCCTACTTCTGCTCGGGTTGCCCGCACAACACCTCGACCCGTCTGCCGGAAGGCGCGCGCGCCTATGCCGGGATCGGCTGTCACTACATGGTTCAGTGGATGGACCGGGAAACAACCGGCTTTACCCATATGGGCGGTGAAGGGGCGAACTGGATCGGTGAGGCGCCGTTTTCGACGCGCAAACATGTGTTCCAGAACCTGGGCGACGGCACCTATAACCATTCGGGCGTGCAGGCCATTCGCGCGGCCTTGGCCTCGGGCACGACGATCACCTATAAAATTCTTTACAATGACGCTGTGGCCATGACCGGCGGGCAGGCCAATGAAGGCGGTCTCAATGCACCGCGGATCGCCGCCGAATTGCGCGCCATGGGGGTGAAACATCTGGCGGTCGTCTATGACGAGAAAGAGGATGTTGACCTGAAGTCTTTCCCGCAAGGCATTGATTTTTCAGAACGATCCGACCTCATGGTAGTGCAGGAGCGGCTGGCAGAGGTCGAGGGGGTGAGTGTCATCCTCTATATCCAGACCTGTGCCGCCGAAAAGCGCCGCCGCCGCAAGCGGGGCAAGTTCCCTGATCCCGACCGCCGCGTGTTCATCAATACCGATGTCTGCGAGGGCTGCGGCGATTGCGGGGTGCAATCCAATTGCGTCTCGATCGTGCCGGTGGAGACCGAACTTGGCCGCAAGCGGGCAATTGATCAATCAAGCTGCAACAAGGATTTTTCCTGTCTCAAGGGGTTTTGCCCGTCGTTTGTCACGCTGGAAGGCGCGAAAATCCGCAAGGACAGCACCGCTGATCTGACCCTGCCAGAGATGCCCGCGCCCGCACTTCCGGCGATTGACGGCACCTACAATGTGGTCATCACCGGCGTGGGCGGAACCGGCGTTGTCACCATCGGCGCGGTGATGGCACAGGCGGCGCAGATTGATGGCAAGGGGGCGGGCATGATGGAAATGGCTGGTCTCGCGCAAAAGGGCGGGGCGGTGCATATCCATTGCCGTCTGGCCGAGACTCCCGGCGATATCAGCGCCATTCGCGTGGCGACGGGGGAGTGTGATGCGCTGATCGGGGGCGATTTGGTAGTCTCTGCCGGGGCCAAGACGCTGGGCCTGACGCGGTCTGGTCGCACCGGCGCGGTGGTCAATAGCCACGAGATCATCACTGGCGATTTCACCCGCAACACCGAATTCACCTTGCCTGCGGACCGGTTGCGTCTGGCACTTGAGGCGCGGTTGCGCGACGCAGTGCAGATGTTCGATGCCTCGGATCTGGCCAAGACCGTGATGGGCGATTCGATCTATTCCAACATGATGATCTTTGGCGCGGCATGGCAGAGGGGGTTGATCCCGGTCAGCCATGCGGCGATTGCAGAGGCCATTCGCCTGAATGGGGCGGCGGTCGATGCCAATCTGCGCGCGTTTGAGGTGGGGCGTTGGGCGGCGCTCTATCCGGCGGAGGTCGAGAAACTGTTGACGCCCAAGGTGATTGCCAAACCGAAAACGCTGGCCGAGCGCATCGCGTATCGCGAGAGGCATCTGACCGCCTATCAGGGCAAGCGGTTGGCCAAGCGCTATGGCCGCATGCTGGGCGGAATTACCGACGAGGGCGTCAAAGACGCGGTGGCGCAGGGCTATCACAAGCTCTTGTCCTACAAAGACGAATACGAGGTCGCGCGTCTCCATCTGGAGACAGCGGACAAGGCGCGGGCCGAGTTTGGCGGAGATTTCACGCTGAAATTCCATCTCGCGCCGCCGATGCTGTCCAAAATGGGCAGCGACGGGCGACCCAAGAAGCGTGAATTTGGCTCCGGCATCCTGCGGGCGTTCGGTCTGTTGGCAAAACTCAAGATCCTGCGTGGCACGCCGCTTGATCCCTTTGGCCGCACCGCCGAGCGTAAATTGGAACGGGCGCTGATCACGCAATTCGAGGGCGATATGGCCGAGGTTCTGCCGCTGCTCACCGCCCGCACCCGCGACGCGATCATCGCACTGGCGCTCTTGCCGCTGTCGATCCGGGGCTTTGGCCCGGTCAAGGAGGCCAACGCCGCCAAGGCCGCAACCCGGCGCACAGAACTCTTGGCGGTGATCCGGTCGGGCGGGGCGGAAATGGCACAGGCGGCGGAATAGGCGTCACGAAACTGTCACGGGATCTGGTCACATCTGTCGCATAATCTTAACGAGACGCGACTCAGCCGAGGATCGCCCATGCGCCCAGATCGCCAGATTGCCCGTGACATTTCCTACGCCTATTCGGCCCAAACCAAGAGCGGGCGCGCGATGATCCGCACGATGGAAAACCTCACCGGGCGGATCGCATTGATCAAGCGCGCGGCTGGCTATGAGACCGAGGTTATGCAGGGCCGCGATTTCTGGGACGTGATCGTCGAGCGCTATGGTCTCACGCTTGATGTGGTGGGCGGCAGTCTCTCGAATATCCCGCAAGAGGGGCCTTTGGTGCTGATTGCCAATCACCCGTATGGGATTCTTGACGGGTTGATGATGGGCCATATCCTAAGCCAGACGCGCGGCGATTTCCGTATTCTGGCGCATCAGATTTTCCGCAAGGCCGAGGATCTGAACAAGGTCATCCTGCCGATCAGCTTTGACGAGACCAAAGAGGCGGTCGCCCTCAACCTTGCCACGCGCAAGACAGCCCTCGACTATCTGGGGCAGGGCGGGGCCATTGGCATCTTTCCGGGCGGCACGGTTAGCACGGCGGCCAAGCCCTTTTCGCGCCCGATGGACCCCGGTTGGCGCGGCTTTACCGCCAAGATGATCGCCAAATCGCAGGCGTCCGTGGTGCCGGTCTATTTCGACGGGCATACCAGCCGCCTCTTTCAACTCGCCAGCCATCTGCACGTGACGCTGCGCATGGGTCTCTTGATCAAGGAATTCCGCAAGCGGATTGACACGCCCGTGCGCGTCGTAGTGGGCGACCCGATCCCGCGCAGCACCTTGGCGCAATATGCGGGCGACACGAAATCCCTCATGGCATTCCTGCGCGCCAAGACTTATGAATTGTCGCCAAGCCCGGTTGTCTCCTCTGAAATCGGGTTCGAATTCGAGTAACGGCACTGGACGCGGGACATGGCGGTAGGGATTTTCGACAGCGGGCTGGGCGGCCTGACAGTGTGGGATGCGGTGAGTAAACGCTTGCCGGATGTGCCCTTTGTCTATCTGGGCGATAATGCCCATACGCCCTACGGCGTACGCGATGCCGATGACATCTATCATCTGACCACGGCCTCGGTGGACCGCCTGTTCGCAGCGGGCTGTGATCTGGTGATTCTGGCCTGCAACACCGCGTCGGCGGCGGCGCTGCGGCGGATGCAGGAATCCTGGGTGCCGCGTGACAAGCGGGTTCTGGGCGTCTTTGTGCCACTGATCGAGGCGCTGACCGAGCGGCAATGGGGCGACAATTCCCCGCCCCGCGAAGTGGCGGTCAAGAACGTGGCGCTCTTTGCGACACCCGCGACCGTGCGCAGCCGGGCGTTCCAACGCGAATTGGCGTTTCGCGCTATTGGCGTCGATGTCGAGGCGCAGGCCTGCGGCGGCGTGGTCGATGCTATCGAAGAGGGCGACATGATTCTGGCCGAAGCACTGGTGCGCAGCCATGTCGATGCGCTCAAGCGCAAGATGCCGCATCCCGAGGCGGCGGTGCTAGGCTGCACCCATTATCCGCTGGTGCAAGAGGTGTTTCAGGACGCGCTCGGCCCCGATGTGGCGGTCTACTCGCAGCCCAATCTGGTGGCGTCGAGCCTTGCCGATTATCTGGGGCGGCACCCGAACAAGATCGGAGCGGGCACCGAGTCCGTGTTCCTGACCACCGGCGATCCCAAGCGGGTGTCATCCCGCGCCACGCAATTCCTGCGACGAGAAATCAAATTCTCTGCGGCCTGAGGAACAGGTCATGACCCCTGCGCTGCATTGCGGCAGCAGGGAAATCCAACTATCCTAATCCCATCTGAAAGTGAGGTCACGATGACCCATAAAATCGCCATTCTGGGGGCCTCGGGCTATACCGGGGCCGAGCTTGTCCGGCTGATCGCCACCCATCCGGCCATGCAGATCACTGCACTCGCCGCCAATTCCAAGGCGGGGCAGAGCATGGGGCAGGTGTTTCCGCATTTGCGGCACCTCGATTTGCCCGATCTTGTCACCATCGAAGAGATTGATTTCTCTGGAATTGACCTGTGTTTCTGCGCCCTGCCGCACAAGACCAGCCAAGAGGTGATAGCGGCGCTGCCGCGCGACCTCAAGATCGTGGACCTGTCGGCAGATTTCCGGCTGCGTGATCCGGCCGCCTACCAGAAATGGTATGGCAATCCCCATGCGGCCCCCGAGGTGCAGAAAGAGGCGGTCTATGGCCTGACCGAATTCTACCGCGAGGATATCCGCGCCGCGCGTCTGGTGGCGGGCACTGGCTGTA
Source organism: Roseovarius sp. MBR-51 (assembly GCF_053628575.1). Classification (NCBI taxonomy): domain Bacteria; kingdom Pseudomonadati; phylum Pseudomonadota; class Alphaproteobacteria; order Rhodobacterales; family Roseobacteraceae; genus Roseovarius; species Roseovarius sp. MBR-51. The sequence goes on along the minus strand of NZ_JBRJGQ010000009.1, from coordinate 125,211 downwards.
ATGCTGCGACGGGGCAATATATCCTGCGCCCGCTTATTTCTGCCGGGGTGATTGATCTGGACGAGATCATCCTCGACCTCAAATGCGGCGTGTCGGGGGCGGGGCGCAGTCTCAAGGAAAATCTGCTGCATGCAGAGTTGAGCGAGGGCTATCACGCCTATTCGGTCGGCGGCACGCATCGGCACTTGGGCGAGTTCGATCAGGAGTTTTCCGCCCTTGCAGGTCGCCCTGTCGAGATTCAGTTCACCCCGCATCTTATCCCTGCCAATCGCGGGATTCTCGCCACCGGCTATGTTCGGGGCGAGGCGGCGCAGATTCACGCCATACTGGCGGCGGCCTATGCCGAGGAGCCGTTCATCGTGGTTCTGCCGATGGGCGAGACACCCAGCACGCGCCACATTCGCGGCAGCAATTTTTGCCATATCGGCGTGGTGGCGGATCGGCGTGCCGGGCGCACGATCGTCGTGGCTGCCCTTGATAACTTGACAAAAGGTAGCAGCGGACAGGCGTTGCAAAACGCCAATCTCATGTTATCTGAATCTGAGACCGCGGGGCTGATGCTGGCCCCGGTCTTTCCGTAAGGGTGACACCGATGAAATCGCTCAAGAAAAAGCGCCGGGTGCAGGTCATCGCGATTGCCGCCGTGGCACTTGTGCTGGCCACTGGCCTGATCGGCTATGGCATGCGTGACGGGATCAATTTCTTTCGCTCGCCAACCCAAGTGCTGGCGGAACCGCCCAGCCCCACCGAAGTGTTCCGCATCGGCGGGTTGGTCGAAGAGGGCAGTCTCAAACGCGGCGAGAGCGAGACCATCCGCTTCAACGTGACGGATGGCAACGGTGTGGTGCCTGTGACCTACAAGGGCGTGCTGCCCGATCTCTTTGAGGAAAATCAGGGCATGGTCGGCACCGGCAGCTACCGCGACGGGACCTTTGTCGCCAGCGAAATTCTCGCCAAACATGACGAGACCTATATGCCCAAGGAAGTGGTCGATGCGCTCAAGGCGCAGGGTGTCTACAAGGACCCGAACGGCAGCTAAAGCCGCCTCTGACGGATTTGAGTATTTTCCCCAAGAAAAAGCCCCGGTCGGCCAAGGCCGGGGCGCGTGCGGTCTGACAGGGCGGCGTTAACGCTTGGTCCTGATGCTGAGGCTCGTGTTTCACGAGAGAAGGCAGGCCAGCGGATGCAAACTGTTGAGCGGATAGCGCAAGAGATCGTCGCCCGTGAGGGCGGCTATGTTGACGACCCTGACGATCCGGGCGGGGCCACGAATTTTGGCGTGACGATCCACACCATGCGGCGTCTGGGGTTGGATCTCACGCGGGACGGGGTGATTGATGCGCTGGACGTGCGGGCGCTCACACGCGATCAGGCGGTGACGCATTTTATCGACCACTATTATCAGCGCTCCGGCATCGCGCGCCTGCCAGAGAGCCTGCAAGCCAGCGTGTTCGACATGTATGTCAATGCCGGGGCCAATGCGGTCAAGATCCTGCAGCGGCTGTTGCGTGAGATGGGGCAGGAGATCGCGGTGGATGGCCTCATCGGGCCGCAGACCGTGGCGGCGGCAGAGGCGGCGGCCAAGGTGGCACCGGAGCATATCGCGGATGCCTATGGCATTGCGCGGCGCAATTATTACCTGAGCCTCGCCGATGCCCGCCCCGCCAGCCGCAAATTCGCCCGCAGTCGCGCGGGCGGCAAGGGCGGCTGGATCAAACGCGCGGAAGAGTTCATCTCGCCGCGCTTTCATCTCAGCCAGGCCCAGTTCAACGCGAGGATCAGCGCATGGTGATGGATATGCTGCGGGCGCTCTTTGGCAGCGGTGCCAATGTGGTGCGTGAGACCGCCGAGGTGTTTCGCGTCAACGCCGAGGCCGCCGATCAGCGCAGCGTCGAGACGCAGCGCGCGGCGCTGGAGCAGATGGCAGGCGAGTTCCGGCTGGAGAACCGGGGGCTGTTCGACCGGATCATCGACGGGCTGAACCGCATTCCGCGCCCGGCAATGGCGCTTGGCACGATTGGCCTCTTTGTGGCGGCGATGGTTGATCCCATATGGTTTGGCGAGCGCATGGCAGGGTTGGCGCTGGTGCCAGAGCCGCTCTGGTGGCTCTTGGGGGCGATTGTCAGTTTCTATTTCGGTGCGCGCTATCAGGCCAAAGGGCAGGACTTTCAGCGCTCCATCGCCAGCACCATCGCCCGTGCGCCGCAGGTGGCGCAGACCATCCAGAGCTTGCGCGCGCTGCGTCCCACCAGCCCCGGAGTGGCCGATAGCAGCAATGATGCGCAGGTCGCGCTGAGCGCGCTGACCCCGACCGACAATCCCGCGCTGTCAGAGTGGCGGCGGCAGGGCTGAGACCCGCGACAATGTGATCCAAGCCCCGCGCCGATTGCGATTGGCCGGGGCCATGTCCTGCCCTATACTCAGGGCATGATTATAGAACTCGGTCACTTCGCCCTCATCCTAGCCTTTCTGGTGGCCTGTGTTCAGGCCACCGTCCCGCTGATTGGCGCCTATAAACGCTGGCCGGGCTGGATGGCTCTGGCCGAACCGGCGGCGACCATTCAGTTCTTGCTGACAGCGGTGGCCTTTGCCGCGCTGACATGGGCCTTTGTCTCCTCGGATTTCTCGCTGCGTCTGGTCGTGCTCAACAGCCACACTGACAAACCGATGCTCTACAAAGTCACAGGCGTCTGGGGCAATCACGAGGGCTCGATGCTTTTGTGGGTCCTGATCGTCACGCTCTTTGGCGCGGCGGTGGCGTGGTTTGGCTCCAATCTGCCGCCGTCTCTGCGTGCGCGGGTGCTGAGCGTGCAGGCGATGGTGGGCGTGGCCTTTTTTGCCTTTATCCTTCTGACCTCCAACCCATTCCTGCGCATGGCAGTGCCGCCCTTCAACGGGCAGGATCTCAATCCGCTGCTGCAAGACCCCGGTTTGGCCTTCCATCCGCCCTTCCTCTATCTCGGCTATGTCGGTCTTTCGATGACCTTCTCTTTTGCCGTTGCGGCGTTGATCGAGGGGCGTGTGGACGCCGCTTGGGGCAGGTGGGTGCGGCCCTACACGCTGGCCGCGTGGATTTTCCTGACCATCGGCATCGGTCTTGGCTCCTGGTGGGCCTATTACGAATTGGGCTGGGGCGGGTTCTGGTTCTGGGACCCTGTGGAAAACGCGTCCTTCATGCCTTGGCTCATTGCCGCCGCCCTGCTGCATTCCGCAATCGTTGTGGAAAAGCGTGAAAGCCTTAAAAGCTGGACGATCCTCTTGGCGATCATCGCCTTCGGCTTTTCCATGGTCGGCGCCTTTATCACCCGCTCTGGCGTTCTGACCTCGGTGCATGCCTTTGCCACGGACCCCGAACGCGGCGTGTTTCTGCTGGCTATTCTGGCGGTGTTCATGGCGGGCGCGCTCACGCTCTTTGCCGCGCGCGCCGGTGTGATGCAGGCCAAGGGGGTGTTCAGCCTTGTCAGCCGCGAATCCGTGCTTGTGCTCAATAACCTCTTGCTGGCGGTGGCCTGTTTCGTGGTCTTTATCGGCACCATCTGGCCGCTGATTGCCGAAATGCTGTTTGACCGCAAACTGTCGGTGGGCGAGCCGTTCTTCAACGCGGCCTTTACCCCGTTCATGGTGGCGCTTGGCCTCATTCTTCCGGTGGGCGCGATGCTGCCGTGGAAGCGGGCGACCTTGGGCCGGGTCATTCGCCAACTGGCGCCTGTCTTTGCGCTCGCTGTGGCGATTGGCGCGCTGGCTTGGGCGATGCAGACCGGGCGCTCGGCGCTTGGTCCCATGGGGCTCTTTCTTGCGGCGTGGCTGATTGGTGGCGCAATGGTCGATATCTGGACGCGTACCGGGCGTGGGGCGGGGCGATTTGCACGCCTCACCCGCCTGCCGCGTGCCGATTGGGGCAAGGCGGTGGCGCATGGCGGGCTTGGCGTGACCATGGCCGGAATTGCGGCGATGATGGCTTGGCAACAGGAAGACATCCGTGTCTTGCAGGTGGGTGAGCAGTTCGACATCGCGGGCTACACGCTGCAACTCGACGAGGTTCACAAAGAGGACGGACCCAATTACTTTGCCACCTTGGCCACATTTACCCTATCCAAGGATGGGCGCGAAATCGCCAAGATGAAGCCCGAGAAACGCGAATACCCCGTGGCGCAAATGCCCACCACAGAGGCCGCGCTCGACAATGCCTTCTTGCGTGACATCTATGTCGTGATCGGAGATCCGCAGATCGGCGGCGGCTGGGCGGTGCGCAGCTATTACAAACCACTGGCCAACTGGATCTGGGGCGGTTCCCTATTGATGGCGCTTGGCGGGGTCCTTTCACTCAGCGACCGGCGTTACCGCGTGGCCGCTGGCGCGCGCAAACTGCCCCAAGGGGTGCCTGCGGAATGAAACGCCTAATCCTCGCCCTTTGCGTGATTGCCGCGCCGGTCTTCGCTGTGCAGCCGGATGAGGTTCTTGACGACCCCGCGCTCGAGGCGCGGGCGCGGGATATTTCCTCGGGCCTGCGCTGTCTGGTCTGCCGCAACGAGAGCATCGACGATTCCAACGCCGAACTGGCCCGCGACCTGCGCCTTTTGGTGCGCGAGCGGTTGCTGGCGGGCGACAGCAACGAAGAGGCGGTCCAATTCATCGTTGATCGCTACGGCGAGTATGTCCTGCTCAAACCCCGGATCGGCGGGTCCAACATCCTCCTGTGGTTGGCCGGGCCGCTGATGCTCGGAACCGGGCTGTTGATTGGCGCGGTCTATCTGCGGGGCCGGTCACGCGCGCCCGAAACCGACGTGGCCCGGCTGAGCGAGGCCGAGGAAAGCCGCCTGCGCGAAATCCTCAAGGACTGACGCCCGGTTTCGCTTGGCGCGGACGTAGGTCTGGGGTTTGATACGCAAAACCAGACCGAAAGGCCCGAATCCGTGAAAGACTATCAAACCATCACGCTGGAGATCGCCGACGGCGTGGCGCTCCTCTGCCTCAATCGCGCGGATAAGATGAACGCGCTCAACACCCAGATGCGGGCCGAGATCACCGATGCGGTGATCCATGCGGGACGCAAGGCGCGTGTTGTCGTGCTCACGGGCACGGGCCGTGCGTTTTGCTCGGGTCAGGATCTGGGCGACGGGGGCAATGCCACGACGCTCGATCTCGAGCGGGTGCTGCGCGAGGAATATGTGCCGATGCTGCGCGCCATCACCGATTGCCCGGTGCCGACGATCAGCGCGGTCAACGGACCGGCGGCCGGGGCAGGGGCCAATCTGGCGTTGTCGGCGGATGTGGTGATCGCCACCGAGAGCGCCTATTTCCTTCAGGCCTTTGCCCGCATCGGCCTCATTCCGGATGCGGGCGGCACCTATGCGCTGCCGCGTCAGATGGGCATGGCCAAGGCAATGGGGGCCGCGCTCTTTGCTGAACCCATCTCCGCGCGTCAGGCGAGCGATTGGGGCATGATCTGGGAGGCGGTCAGCGACGAAGGCTTTGCCGCCCATTGGCGCGCCCGTGCGGCCCATCTGGCCAAGGGACCAACGCAAACCTATGGGGCCATCAAGACTGCAATCCGCAGCACATGGGACAACACGCTCGAAACCCAGCTTGACCTTGAGGCCAAGCTGCAAGGCGCCTGCGGTCAGAGCCGCGATTTCAAAGAAGGCGTGGTGGCGTTTCTGGAAAAGCGCCCCGCACAGTTTGAGGGGCGCTGAGCCGCGAGGGCCGGGCGCATGATGCTTGTCCTCTCGGCGCTTGGCAGCCTTGGCGTTTTGGCGCTGATTGGCATTTGGCCGATACGCAAGAGCATTGATATCATCGAAGGCAAACGCGGTATGCAGGCCAGCGCACCAAGCCTGCTGCGGCGTATGCGCGGCTGGTCGTTTGTCGGGGTCTGGGGGCTGCTATTGCTCTTTGTCGGTGCCTTCTTCGGCGATTGGGCCAAAACCGGGGATCTGGATGGGGCCGCGAAGCGGGCGATGGAGCGGTCGCGTTTCGTGACCGAACTTGCCGTGATGATCATGGGGTCCGACCAATGAACCCGTGGGCGCCGACCAAGCCAGGGTTCGACGCCGTGCAGGCGGCCCTGCGGTGTGCGTCGTGCGGCGGGCAGCAAGGGTTTGACCCGCAATCACAGTCCCTCAGATGCGACTCCTGTGGGCGTCTGACAGAGATCGTCGTAGATTCGGACCTCGACCCGCGGCGCGAGGCGGCCTATGACCCCGGCGCGCCCGAGGATGAGCCGCCCGAGATTGAGCACGCACATCGCTGCGATACCTGTGGCGGTGAGGTCGTGTTTGTGGGCCGTGCGGTGTCCGAACAATGCCCCTATTGCAACGGTTCGGTGGTCCTGTTCGGGGGGCATTCGCATTATACGCCTTCTGCTCTTATCCCCATTGGCAATACAAAGGCCGACGCAGGTGATGCAATCGCTTGCTGGGTGCGTGGGCTCTGGTCAGCGCCGACACCGCTTTCCAAGGTGGTGACAGAGGGCCAGATAGCGGCGGTCTATGCACCTTTCTGGACATTCGATGCGGCCAAAGACGTGAACTACACGGCCCAACGGCGTACTGGACACGGAAAATCTGCGCGCTGGCGCAGGGTCTCCGGGCAGGTAACGATGGTGCTTGATGACATGGTGATCGGGGCCTCGGACCATGTTACGCCGGATATTCGCGACGGGATCATGCACGGGTTCTATCCTCAATGGCTCAAACCTTATCAGCCGGAATATCTGGCTGGGTTTGCGGCAGATCTGCACGGGAGCCGGGTGTCCGACGGATTGATCAAGCTGCGCCGGGACATTGAAGAGCAGGTAAGGCGGCGCATTCAGGTGGATGCTGGCGGCGGGCGGATCAGGAATATCACCTGGACCGGGCACCTATCTGAAATCCGGTTCCGACGCGTGCTCTTGCCGCTGTGGATCCTGCATTATCGCTATGCGGGCAAGCCATACCGCATTGTTGTGTCTGGGATCGACGGACGTTGTTTTGGCGAGCGGCCTTTCTCGATGGCAAAACTCTTTGGCTGGGCGCTGCTGTCGGCGGCTAGTCTCTTTGGTGCAGGTATGATGATCGGCGCGGGGCTGGCACCCGGATAGGTTACGGCCTTTTAAAATTCAAAAGCCCGGCATGAAGCCGGGCTTTTGTCTTGGGACGGCGCATGCGCCTCAGCGCTTTTCGATGTCCACGTAATCGCGCAACGTCGCACCCTTGTAGAGCTGGCGCGGGCGACCGATCTTGAGCTGCGGATCGGCGATCATTTCCTTCCATTGGGAAATCCAGCCGATGGTGCGGCTGACCGCGAAAATCGGTGTGAACATCGAGGTCGGGAACCCCATCGCTTCCAGGATGATGCCCGAGTAGAAATCCACATTCGGGAACAGCTTCTTATCCGCGAAATACGGATCGGCGAGCGCCTGCTTTTCCAGTTCCTTGGCCACCTGAAGCGTCGGGTTGTTCTCAACGCCCAAGAGTTCGAGAACCTCATCGGCGGATTGCTTCATCACCTTGGCGCGCGGATCAAAATTCTTGTAGACCCGGTGACCAAAGCCCATCAGGCGGAAGGGGTCGTCCTTATCCTTGGCGCGGGCGATGAATTCCGGAATGCGATCGGGTGTTCCGATTTCCTGCAACATCTCGAGGCAGGCCTGATTGGCACCGCCATGTGCCGGTCCCCAGAGACAGGCAATCCCGGCCGCGACGCACGCAAAGGGATTGGCCCCGGAGGAAGAGGCCAGACGCACCGTCGAGGTCGAGGCGTTCTGCTCGTGATCGGCATGGAGCGTGAAAATACGGTCCATCGCCCGGCTGAGGATCGGGTTGACCACGTAATTCTCGGCAGGCACGGCAAAGCACATGCGCAGAAAGTTCGACGCATAGTCGAGTTCGTTGCGCGGATATTCGAACGGCTGGCCGATGGTGTATTTGAAGGCCATCGCCGCAATGGTCGGCATCTTGGCAATCAGCCGGATCGACGCCACTTCGCGCTGCCAGGGGTCGGTGATATCGGTGCTGTCGTGATAAAAGGCGCTGAGCGCGCCCACCACGCCCACCATGATCGCCATCGGATGCGCATCCCGGCGGAAGCCGCGGAAGAGGAAATGCATCTGTTCGTGGATCATCGTGTGATTGGTCACGCGGCTCTCGAAATCCTCGAGCTGTGCGGGGCTCGGCAACTCGCCGTAGAGCAGCAGGTAGCACACTTCGAGGTAATGCGATTTCTCGGCCAACTGGTCGATCGGATAGCCGCGATGCAGCAATTCACCCTTGTCGCCGTCGATAAAGGTGATGGTGCTGTCACAGCTTGCGGTCGAGGTATAGCCGGGGTCATAGGTGAACACGCCCGCATCGGCATAGAGCTTGCGGATGTCGATCACATCCGGGCCCGCCGTGGGGGAATACATCGGCAATTCATAGGTCTTGCCCGCAATCTCCAGCTTCGCCACTCTCTTGTCGTCTGACATCAGGGGTCCTCCCTTTCAGCGCCCGCATGCGCCATCTGCGCTTCAGGCTGGATAAACGTAACGCCTTGCCAAGGGATTAATCCCCTCTGCAGGCCGCATCGGTTAGCCGGGCGATGGTTTCATCCCGCCCGAGAACCAGCATCATGTCGAACACACTCGGTGTCGCACTGCGGCCCGCCAGAGCCGCCCGGAGGGGGCCTGCCAGCTTGCCGAACTTCATTCCATGGTCTTCGGCGAATTGGGTCGCCAGACCCTCGATAGCCTCACGTGCCCACGTAGCAGTTTGCAAGTGCGGCGTCAATTCTCCCAGTATACCACGGGATACTGAATCAAGCTGCTCGGCGGCTTTCTCCTCCGGCTGAATGGGCCGCGTCACAAGGATAAACGCTGCTTTATCAAGAAGTTCCGGAAATGTCTTGGCGCGTTCCTTGAGGCAATACATCCCCTTGGCGAACAGCGTCAATTTTGCGTCATCCAAGGCCGGTTGCTCCGTCACCGCAAGGAAATCGCACAATTCATGCAGCAGCGCAGCATCGTCGGCCGCGGCAATGTGCTGACCGCAGAGATTCTCGAGTTTCTTAAAGTCCAGACGCGCCGGGGATTTGCCGATTCCCTTAAGCTCGAACCACGCCTGCGCCTGCGCATCGTCGAAGAATTCGGCATCGCCATGGCTCCAGCCAAGGCGCGCCAGATAGTTGCGTATCCCTGCCGCCGGATAGCCCATCTTCTGATATTCCTCGACGCCAAGTGCGCCATGGCGCTTGCTCAGCTTCTTGCCGTCGGGGCCGTGAATGAGCGGGATATGGGCGTAAACCGGCAGGGGCCAGCCCATCGCCTGATAGATCATCATCTGCCGCGCGGCATTGTTGAGGTGATCATCCCCCCGGATCACATGGGTGACCCCCATATCGTGATCATCCACCACCACTGCCAGCATATAGACCGGCGTTCCATCGCCGCGCAGCAGGACCATATCGTCAAGCTGATCGTTGCCGATGGTCACATCGCCCTGAACCTCGTCCTTGATCACCGTCACGCCCTCGCGTGGCGCCTTGATGCGGATCACATGCGGCACGCCCTCGGGGTGCTGATCGGGCGTGGCGTCGCGCCACGGGCTCTGGAACAAGGTCGAACGCCCCTCTGCGCGGGCCGCCTCGCGAAAGGTCTCGATCTCTTCCTGCGTGGCAAAGCATTTATAGGCCATCCCCTCGGCCAGCAATTTGCGTGCCACCTCGGCGTGGCGGTCGGCGCGTTCAAATTGGCTGATCGCCGCGCCGTCATGCTCAAGGCCGAGCCAGGCCAACCCATCCAGAATCGCTTGAGTCGCCTCAGGAGTCGAGCGCGCCCGGTCGGTATCCTCGATCCGCAGCAGAAACTTGCCGCCGCGCCCGCGCGCAAAGAGCCAGTTGAACAGCGCCGTGCGCGCGCCCCCAATATGCAGATAGCCGGTGGGCGACGGGGCAAAACGGGTCACGACCTGTTGCGACATGGGACAGATTAACCTCTCGGTAACGATGATGGAGCTAGCGTTGTGGCCTGTCTATCGGCCCGTCATGGGGGAAACAAGCCTTGGGCATCTGGCACTTAATCTGGCACCCAATCTGGCACCGGGCTGAGTCGATCTGGCTGGCACAGCGCGACGCGCTCTTTCCTTGGGTGCCGGTTCTTATGGCCTGTGGCGTGGGGGCCTATTTCGCGCTGCGGCAAGAACCCTCGGTTGCGGCCCTCTGGGGCTGTGGCGCGGGCGCGCTCTTGCTGGCGCTTTTGGCCAAGCGCGGGCGCGAATGGACAGGGCCGCTCCTCTGGGCCATGGCGCTGATGCTGGCGGGCTTTGCGCTTGCGGGTCTGCGGGCGCATCTGGTGGCGGGGCCGATGCTGGAGTGGCGCTACTATGGCCCGGTCGAAGGGCGGATCGTGGGCATCGACCGCTCAGCCTCGGACGCGCTGCGCCTGACGCTCGACCGCGTGGTTCTGGCCCGCACTGACCCGACCCGCACGCCGCGCCGGGTGCGTGTCTCCCTGCACGGTGATCAACCCCATTTTACGCCACAACCCAACCTGCGCGTCATCATGACGGCGCATCTCGGCCCGGCGGGCGGCCCGGTCGAACCGGGCGGCTTTGATTTCCAACGGCACGCGTGGTTTCTGGGGATCGGTGCTGTGGGCTATACCCGCACACCGGTTCTGCGGCTAGAGGCCTCGCCGGGGGGCCAAGCGCTCTTCCGGGCACGCATGGCCTTGTCGCAGCATGTGCAGAGCCGCCTGCCGGGGCAGACCGGTGCCTTTGCCGCGGCGATCATGACCGGCGACCGCGCGGGGCTCAGCCTTGCGACACTCGAGGCCATGCGCATCTCAAACCTTGCGCATCTGCTCGCGATTTCCGGACTGCATATGGGTCTATTGGCGGGATTTGTCTTTGCCGCCGTCCGCCTCGGCTTTGCCGCCGCGCCGCGCCTTGGCCTGCGCCTTCCGGCCAAGAAGATATCGGCCGCTTTGGCCATTCTGGCGGCGGCGGGATATCTCGGCCTCTCGGGCGGCAATGTCGCGACCGAACGCGCCTTTGTCATGGTCGCGGTGATCTTTGGGGCCGTGATGCTCGAACGTCGTGCCTTCAGCCTGCGGGCGGTGGCGGTGGCGGCGATGATCGTGCTGACCCTGCACCCCGAGGCGCTACTTGGTCCCGGCTTTCAGATGTCCTTTGCGGCAACCGTAGCTCTAGTCGCGGTGTTTGGCTGGCTGCGCGATGCGGGGCTCGCGCGCGGACCCCGCTGGCTGCGCCCGGTGCTGGCGGTGGTGATTTCCTCCGCTGTGGCGGGGGCGGCGACAGCGCCGGTCGCCGCCGCGCATTTCAACCAATATGCGCAATTCGGCCTCTTGGCCAATCTGGTAAGCGTGCCTTTGATGGGGGTGCTGGTGATGCCTGCGGCGGTCATGGCCACGCTCTTGTTGCCGCTGGGACTCGACTGGATCGCGCTGCGCCTGATGGAACTTGGCCTGCGCTGGATCTTGACGGTGGCAGAGTGGGTTGCGGCGTTGGAGGGCGCGCGTGTGCCGGTGGTGGCCCCCGGCCCTCATGTGCTGCCGCTCTTGGCGCTTGGGGCGCTCTTTGTCGTGCTCTGGCAGGGCCGGACGCGGGCTCTGGGTATCCTGCCAGTGGCCTTGGGTGTCCTGCTCTGGGGTGGGGCCGAGCGGCCGGTGATGATCATATCCGATACGGGCACCCTGATCGGGATCATGACCGAGGCGGGGCGCGCGCTCAACAAACCATCGGGCGGTGGTTTCGTGGCCGACAACTGGCTCGAGAATGACGGCGATGATGCCGGTCGCGAGGTGGCCTTTGCCCGCTGGTCCGAGGATTTGGCCTTGGGTCATGGGATCAGGGTTGTGGCGGGCAAGGCTGCCGCTGCGATGCCGGTCGTCTGCGACGGGGCCAAAATTGTCGTCCTGAGTGCCGCGCCAGAGCACCCCCCGGCGCAGGACCATGATTGTCAGATCATCACGCCCGATACGCTGCGCGCCACAGGCTCACTGGCGCTTCTTGCTGATGGGCCGGGCCTGCGCCTTGTGACCGCGCGCGACCTGAGCGGCGCGCGGCTCTGGAATTTTCAGTAGCTGCGGATCAAGCCCACCAGCCGCCCTTGAACGCGCACCTGATCCTCGGGGAAAAGCCGCGTTTCATAGGCCGGATTCGCGGCCTCGAGCGCGATGGCATTGCCCCGGCGGTAAAAGCGTTTGAGCGTCGCCTCCTGATCCTCGATCAGAGCCACGACGATATCGCCATTATCCGCCACCGAAGTTTCGCGGATGATCACCACATCGCCATCATTGATCCCGGCCTCGATCATCGAGTCGCCACGCACCTCGAGCGCATAGTGATTGGCCGCCCCCCGGATCATGGTGCTGGGCACCGAAACATTGTGCTGCACATGGGCAATCGCCTCGATCGGCACACCGGCGGCGATGCGTCCCATCAGCGGCACCTCAAAGGCATGCGTCACCTCGATCGGCTGGGCATTGGCAGGGCGGGGGGTATCGGGCCGGTCGCCGTCGATCACGCGGGGGGTAAAGCTGTGGCGCGCCTCGCCCCCAAGGCTTTCGGGAAGGCGCACGATTTCCAGCGCCCGCGCGCGGTGCGCCAGACGCCGGATAAAGCCGCGTTCCTCCAGCGCCGTGATCAGGCGGTGAATACCGGATTTCGACCGCAGATCGAGCGCTTCTTTCATTTCGTCAAAACTGGGCGGAACACCATCCCGCTGCACACGCTTTTGGATAAACTCCAGCAAATCGAGTTGTTTCTTGGTCAGCATGGGCTGCGTCCTCTCACCGGTCAATTGCTTTTGTTCTACACATGTTCCCGTTTTGTGTCAATCGGCGTGGCCGCTCTGTGCGGCGCATTGGGCTGCTCTGCCATTGCATCGCAGGGCAGGGGGGGGTATGCGCTGCGCCAAACCGCTTGACCCTATGCCAGCAAAGGGGGGCCAGATGATCCCGACACCCTATTATCTGATCGACGAAGAGCGTCTCTTGCAGAACATGCACAAGATCGAGCGTCTGCGCGCTCTCTCGGGGGCCAAGGCGCTCTTGGCGTTGAAATGCTTTGCCACGTGGTCGGCGTTCCCGACCATGCAGCCCTATATGGATGGCACCACGTCCTCCTCGCTTTTCGAGTTGCGGCTCGGGCGCGAGAAGTTCGGCAAAGAGACCCACGCCTATTCGGTCGCTTGGTCCGATGCCGAGATTGACGAGGCGGTGTCCTATGCCGACAAGATCATCTTCAACACGGTGGGACAGTTGCAGCGCTATGACAACCAGTCTGCCGGGATAGAACGCGGCCTGCGCCTCAACCCGCGGTTCTCAACGTCGAGTTTCGATCTCGCAGATCCCGCGCGGCCCTTTTCGCGCTTGGGCGAATGGGACGTGGACAGGATCCTTGGCGTGATCGACCGGATTTCCGGGGTGATGATCCATTATAATTGCGAGAACGCCGATTTCGATCTCTTTGACCAGCAACTTGCCCGCATCGAGGCGGAATTCGCGCCGGTGCTGGAGCGGCTGCAATGGGTCTCGCTCGGGGGCGGTATCCATTTCACCGGCGATGACTATCCGCTCGAAGAACTGGCCGCGCGGCTCAAGGGCTTTGCCGAGCGGTTCGGCGTGCAGGTCTATCTGGAACCGGGCGAGGCGGCGATAACTGGGTCGACCACGCTCGAGGTGACGGTGCTCGACATTCTCGACAATGGCAAGGAACTGGCGATCGTCGATTCCAGCACCGAGGCGCATATGCTCGACCTCTTGATCTACCGCGAGAGTGCCAAGCTGCCGCAAGAGGGGGCCCATACCTATCAGATCTGCGGCAAGTCCTGTCTTGCGGGCGATATTTTCGGCGAGGCGCGCTTTGCAGCACCTCTGACCGTGGGCGACCGCATTTCAATCGGCGATGCCGCCGGTTACACGATGGTCAAGAAGAACTGGTTCAATGGCGTGAACATGCCCGCCATTGCCATAAGGCGCCCCGATGGCACCGTCGATCTGATCCGCAGCTTTACCTTCGAGGACTATGCCGCCTCGCTGTCATGAGGACCACCCACACTCTTTCCCGGGGCTGATCGCCCTCCTTCCCCTGTCCTGCAAGAAAAGGAGACAGCAGAAGTGAAACGTAACGTACTCATCATCGGTGCCGGTGGCGTGGCGCAGGTCGTCGCTCATAAATGCGCCCAGAACAACGATATTCTGGGCGATTTGCATATCGCCTCACGCACGCAGGGTAAATGCGATGCGATCATCGCCTCAGTGCAGGAAAAATCTGCGATGAAGGTGCCGGGCCTCTTTGCCAGCCATGCGATTGACGCCATGGACAGCGTCGCCGTGGCCACCCTCATACGCGAGACGGGCGCACAGATTGTCATCAACGTCGGCTCGCCGTTCGTGAACATGTCGGTGCTTGATGCCTGTATCGAAACGGGAGCTGCCTATATCGACACCGCCATTCACGAAGACCCGGCCAAGATTTGCGAAACGCCGCCGTGGTATGGCAATTACGAGTGGAAAAAACGCGACATCTGCGCACAGAACGGCGTAACTGCCATTTTGGGGATTGGATTTGATCCCGGCGTGGTCAATGCCTTTGCCCGCTTCGCCGCCGATGAATACATGGACAAGGTCACGTCCATCGACATCGTGGATATCAACGCCGGCTCGCATGGGCGCTACTTCGCAACCAATTTCGACCCCGAGATCAATTTCCGCGAGTTCACCGGCACGGTCTATTCCTGGCAGAACGGTGCCTGGCAAGAGAACACGATGTTCGAAGTGGGGCGCGATTGGGATTTGCCCGTCGTGGGCACCTGCCGCGCCTACCTCTCGGGGCATGACGAGGTGCATTCGCTGGCCGTCAACTATCCGGATGCCGATGTGCGGTTCTGGATGGGCTTTGGTGAGCATTACATAAACGTCTTCACCGTTTTGCAGAGCCTTGGCCTGCTCTCGGAACATCCCGTCACGACCGCCGAGGGGCTGGAGGTTGTGCCGCTCAAGGTCGTCAAGGCGGTGCTGCCTGATCCCGCCTCATTGGCCCCGGATTACACCGGCAAGACCTGCATCGGGGATCTGGTCACAGGCACCAAGGATGGCGCGCCGGTCGAGGTTTTTGTCTACAACGTCGCCGACCACAAGGACGCTTTCGAGGAAGTCGGCAGTCAGGGCATCTCTTATACCGCTGGCGTCCCGCCGGTGGCCGCCGCCATCCTGATCGCGCAGGGCGACTGGGATACCGGCACCATGAGCAATGTCGAAGAACTGGACCCCAAACCCTTCCTTACGGTTCTCGACCGCCTGGGCCTGCCGACCCGCGTTCAGATCAATGGCACCGACAAGGCGTGGAACGACTGAAGCAATACCTCGGGGCAGGTGGGTTTCCCAACCTGCCCCGACCTCTCGCTCAGGCGCGTTCCTTGCGTGTGAAGCGAGCGTCCAACGCGTCGCCCGCACCACCCAGATCAAACTCGAATCCGCTCTCCGATGGAGCGCCGACAGGCTTTTTCGCCCGCGCCGGGGCCGTCCCACGCTTGAGCGGGATGACCGAACTGGGCGCTGCGTTTTGGGTCTCGCGCCGCGCCGGTGCGGCGGGCTGATCCACCACCTTGAAGAACCCAACCGCTACCGTCAGCTCATCGGCGAGGCTGGCAAGCTGGGTCGCGCTGCTCGACAATTCCTCAGAGGCCGCGTTGTTGGTCTGGGTCACACGGTCAAGCTGTTGGATCGAGAGCGCAATTTGCGACGAGCCAGTCGAGAGTTCGCGCGAGGCATCGCTGATTTCCGTGACCAGCCCCGAGGTGCGCTCGATATTAGGCACCAGCTCTGCCAGCATCGTTCCGGCTCCGACCGCCGCGCTCACAGTTGTCGCGGATAGCGAGGATATCTCTGCAGCGGCGGTCTGGCTGCGCTCGGCCAGCTTGCGCACCTCGGCGGCCACCACGGCAAAGCCCCTGCCATGTTCCCCGGCGCGCGCGGCCTCGACGGCGGCGTTGAGCGCCAAGAGATCGGTTTGCCGCGCGATTTCCTGAACGATCATGATACGGTCCGCAATCGTCTGCATTGCGCTGACCGCATCGGCCACGGCGCGGCCGCTGGCGCGCGCATCCTCGGCTGACTTGGTTGCGATGCCTTCGGTGATCTGCGAATTCTCGGCGCTTTGCTTGATGTTCGCGGTCATCTGTTCCACGGCAGAAGAGGCTTCTTCTGTGGCGGCCGCCTGATCGGACGCGCCGCGCGCCAGTTCCTCCGAGGTTTCCGCCAGTTGGGTCGCGCCCGAAGACACGTTGCGCACCGAGTTCGTCACATCGGCCACGATATCGCGCAGACGCAGGACCATGTCGTTGATCGAGGCCTGTAAGGTCGAAACCTCATCGCGCCCACGCACGTCGAGCGTCTGACGCAGATCCCCTTGCGAGATTCCATGGGCCAGATCAGCGGCCTTTGCCACCCGCCGTGCGATGGAGAGCGTGATCACCGCTGCCGCACCGATACCAACCACCAACGAACTGATCAGCATCAGCAGCAGGTTGAACTTGGCCGCTTCATAGGCCACTGTTGCTTCTGCGGCACGAGCGCTCAGATTGTCGATGATCGTGTCGCGCATCTGGTTCAGCGCGGCCCTGATTTCAATGCTGATCTCCTTGAGTTCCGTGTGGAACAGCGTATTCGCCGCGTCCCCATTGCCAGCGCCCTCCAGCGCCATAACGCGTGTGTTCATCACATAGGCGCGCCTGTGCAGCTCTTCAAAGGCGGCAAGCTCGGTCACCAACTCGGGGTTTTTCGCCATTCCGCGCAGTTCGATGATCTTGTCATCGACAATCGAAGCCTGAGCGACGACGCCAGCCTCCAAATTGTCGAGGTGATCAGGAGCAGGATTGGGTAACCCGATAATGTAAGAGGCCACACCAGTCAGAACCAGCAACTTTGCCTCGAACATCTCGTTGATCACGCCAAGCTCTGCGACTTCCAGGCGCATGATGTCCTGAAGCTCGGAATCTGCCGCCCTGAGGTCTCTCAGGGCCATGACAACCGAGGCGGCAAAGAGGGCAAAGATAAAGATATAGGTTCCGGCCAGTTTGGCTTTGATACTCAGTCTCATAGTTGGTCCTTTGGTCAAGTCGCGCCGCTACAGGGGGCAGGCGCGGAATAAATGAAAGAGCGGGGGAACTGAGGAACATAGGCTATACTCTGCGGACACTCCCGCAGATCGCCAGAGCATGGGCACTTGGCTCTGGCAACGGGGCTGCGATGCAGGTCACTTGACCATTTGGTGTCCCAGTCAATTCCGGCTCCGGTGGGAATCCGTTGCGAGGAAAGCAGGGGGCTTTCCTCTATGCTGAGAACGGCACGCAACAGCAGGGGGGATAGCTATACGGAAGGGTATGGGGACTGTCGAAACGGGCAAACCGAGCGACCCAAGAGGCCAGATGTAGTTCAAACTTAGGCCTTTTGTCTCTCCCAAAGCGGTGCCCTGATCCAAAGATACCTGGCTGATCTTTGGCGCTGTGCAGTCATCTTTTGGAAATCCGGACTGTGCTTTTGCGTGTGTAAACAATGACGGGGCAAAACCGTTGTTCGCAAAGACACCTGTTGCAGCCGACGCATCTGAGAAGGTCACCGGATCTTTCTCAGCTGTGTCCCCAGATACGGACCACAGACCCCATGACCAAGAAACTGCCTCTGACCGGGGATTTGAAGATTGCCTCGGCAGATGACCTTGCAAAGCAATTGAACGACGCTCTCACGTCCGGCGATGTGACCCTCTGCTGCAAGAAACTCGCAAGCATTGATGCCGCCAACATTCAGGTTCTGGTGTCAGCCTACCAGACAGCCCGCGCGCGCGGCCATGCGCTCACCGTCGATGTGACCTCCGGTGGCGTTCTTGAAGCCGCGTTCGACCGCCTCGCCCTTCTGCCACAGATGATCGTCGACAACGGCAGCCTTGTTGGGATCACGACTGAACAGACGATGCAGGTGGCAGCATGAAAACGGTTCTGGCAGTCGACGACTCGCCGTCCATCCGGCAAATGGTTGGTCTGACGCTGCGCGGCGCGGGCTATAACGTGGTCGAGGCGGTGGATGGGCGGGACGCGCTTGAAAAAGCCACCACGCTCAAGATCGACGCGGTGCTGACCGATCAGAACATGCCGAATTTGGATGGTCTGGGCTTTATCCGCGCCTTTCGCGCCCATCCCAGCAGTCAGGGCATCCCGATCATCTTCCTGTCCACCGACTCGGCCGATGCCCTGAAACAAGAGGCGCGCTCGGTTGGCGCACTCGGCTGGATGGTCAAACCGTTTTCACAGGCGCAACTGCTCAGCGTCATTCAAAAGGTTCTGGGATGATGGAAAATGATATTTCTGCGGTCTTCCTCGAGGAGGCCAGCGAACTTCTCGAAAGCCTGGAACAAGGCCTGCTGAAGCTGCAAGCGGACCCGAACAATCTGGACCTGATCAACGCGGCCTTTCGCGATCTGCATACGATCAAGGGCTCCGGGGCGATGTTCGGCTTCACGGACCTTGCGGCTTTCATCCATAAATTCGAAACCGCGTTCGAGAAAATCCGCTCCGGGCAAATCAAGGTCAGCGCATCGCTGATCCGCGTGGCCCTGCGCGCTGCCGATGAAATCAAGGGCTACCTCGGCGGGGATGCCGCAATGACCCCCGCGCGCCAGGCGATCCTGGACGATCTCGAACTGGCCGTCAGCCCCGCTCAGCCCGCAACCCGGATCCTGCCCGACGCCTCCGCCGCAACAGGCTGGCGACTGACGTTCCGGCTGGCCTCGGATGCCTTGGTCCTTGGGGCACGCCCTGAGGCGCTCTTGGATGAATTGCGCGGACTGGGAGCCACCAACCTTGTGGCGGATATCAGCCGCATTCCGCCCCTCGACCAGATCGAGACGCAGGCCTGCCTGTTGGGCTGGTCCATGGACCTGCCCGCCTCGGCGCGTGAGGACGACATCAAGAGCGTTTTCATGTTCCACGAGGGCAATATGGAGCTGAACCTCGTCAACCGTGCCACTCCAGCACCAGACGCCGCCGTATCCCTCGCCCAGCCCAGCGAAGCAGCGGCCTCCGGCCCCCAGACCACGCCGCAAAGCCCGACCATGCGCGTGCCGGCCGAGCGTCTGGACGAGTTGATGGATCAGGTGGGCGAGTTGGTCATCGCCGAGGCCCGCCTCTGCGCCTTGGCCAACACCAGCAAAGACCCCTCCATGATGGCCGCCGTCGAGGACATTCAGCGCCTCGCCTCACGGATGCGCGACACCACGATGAGCATCCGCATGGTGCCCATCAGCTCGATCATTGGCCGGTTTCGCCGCCTCGTGCATGACCTCTCCGAAGGCTTGGGCAAGAGCGTAAACTTTGTCGTCACGGGGGCGGATACCGAGCTCGATAAAACCGTGATCGAACGTCTGGGGGACCCGCTTGTCCATATCATCCGCAACGCGATTGATCACGGGCTTGAGACGGACGAGGCCCGCGCCGCCGCAGGCAAACCGGATCGCGGCACCATCGAACTCAGCGCCGAGCATCTGGGGGCCGAGGTGGTCATCTCGGTCAAGGATAACGGGCGCGGTCTCGACCGCAGCAAACTGCGCGCGCGCGCCATCGAACAGGGTCTTTTGTCCCCCGAGGCCACCCCATCCGAGGCCGAGCTGTTCGCGCTCATCCTCGAGCCGGGATTCTCCACCGCCGCCAAGGTCACAGAGCTTTCGGGGCGCGGTGTGGGCATGGATGTGGTCAAACGCACGGTCGAAGGCCTGAGGGGACGCATCGTGATCGCGTCCGAGCCGGGGCACGGCACGACCTTCACGCTGCGCCTGCCGCTCACGCTGTCGATCATCGACGGGCTTTTGGTCGAGGTCGGCGGGGATCGCTACATCATCCCGATGGCGGCGGTGCAAGAGATTGTGGAGCTGCCCGCCAGCGATGCCGGGGCCGATACAACGTCGAGCTTTCTGCAAATCCGCAACGCTCTGGTGCCGTTCCTGCGGCTCAGAACGCTTTTGGACTGCGCCGAGGAACGCAACACGCTTCAGAATGTGATCGTGGTTTCCGCCTCCAGCATGCGCGTCGGACTGGTGGTGGATCGCATCCTTGGCACCAATCAGACGGTCGTCAAACAGATGTCGCGCCTGCACGCGGGCGTCAAATCCATCTCGGGTGCCACCATCCTTGGCGACGGCTCGGTCGCTCTGGTGCTGGAAGTCGGCAATCTTGTCGAACTGGCCCGGACAGACCTCAGAAAAATCGAGAAAGCAGCATGACCAAAGACCTCAACGGATCGGGCAAGACCCTCACGGTGGTTGCCCTGCGCCTTGGCGAACGGATTTTCGCC
Organism: Roseovarius sp. MBR-51; assembly: GCF_053628575.1. NCBI lineage: Bacteria > Pseudomonadati > Pseudomonadota > Alphaproteobacteria > Rhodobacterales > Roseobacteraceae > Roseovarius > Roseovarius sp. MBR-51. The sequence goes on along the minus strand of NZ_JBRJGQ010000009.1, from coordinate 104,894 downwards.
ATTGAAACCAGCGCGGTTCTGGAAATCCTCTCGCCCATCCCCGTGACCCGCGTGCCCCATGGCGGTGCCTTTGCGCAAGGCGTCATCAATGTGCGCGGCGGGGTTGTGCCGCTCGCTGATCTGCGCGTGATCTTCAGCATTCCCAAGCTGCCAGTTGATGAAGATACGCGCATTCTGGTTCTGCAAATTCCGATCGAGAACGAACAGATCACGGTGGGCATCACCGCCGACGAGGTTCTCGAAGTGGTGACGATCGACTGTGACCGGATCGAACCCTTGCCGCCCGCAGGCACGATCTGGCCCGCCGACTATGTTCGGGGCCTCATTCAGGGGCCCGAGGGCATCACCATCCTGCCCGACCTCAACACTATCTTTGCCGCGCATATCGCGACAGCCAACGCAGTTTGAAATAGGAAATAAATCATGAGACTGACCATCAAAGCGAAACTGGCCGCAACGTTCCTGTTGGTTCTGGGCATGGCGGGCTTCGCCATGACCCTTGCCTTGCGCGATATGCAAGGCTTGAATCGCGACATGAATATGATCGTGAACGAAACCGCCGAACGTGTTCACGTTTCTCAGACCTTAATTTCTGCTCAGATCCGCTTTCAACGCGACACCCGGAGTTATCTTCTTGCCGAGAACGCTGTCACCAAACGCGAGATCCAGAAAGAGCTCGAAGAAGGCATGAAAGAGAAAGGGGCAACGTTTGATCATCTCGTTGAAATTGCCAGCGACGAAGGCAAGGTGCTTCTGGCCGAATATGCACGTATCGAACAGGACCTCCTGACCATCAACGCCAAGGCCATGTCCATGAAGGATATGAACCAGCAACTCGAAGCCTTTCGTTATCTTCAAACTGAAGGTGTTCAAACTGCGCGCGCGATGCGGGATAAATTGCAACAAATCGTTTCGATCAATGAGGAAGCGATGTCCCAAGTTGTTGCGAATGCCAATACGCAGTTCACTTCGTCGCGGAACATGCTGGTCGTGCTCATGTCCGCCGCCGCCGTTGTTGGTGTCTCTGCCGCTGCATGGGTCACATTCTCGATCTCCAAGGGTCTCAACAGCGCCATTGCCATCACCGGCAGGGTTGCCTCCGGCGACCTGACCGAAACTGCCGCCATTCGCGGCAATGACGAGATCAGCGACCTTTTGAAATCGGTCAACGGCATGGTGGTCAAACTTCGCGAAGTTGTGGGGGATGTCACCTCGGCCATCCGCAACGTAGCCTCCGGCAGCCAGCAAATGGCCTCGACCTCGGAAGAATTGTCGCAAGGGGCGACGGAACAGGCCTCGTCCACCGAAGAGGCGTCTTCCTCGGTCGAACAGATGTCCGCCAACATCAAGCAGAGCGCCGAGAACGCCGCCGAAACCGAGCGTATGGCTGTCAAATCAGCGCAAGACGCCCGCGAAAGCGGCAAGGCCGTGGCCGAAGCCGTGACCGCCATGCAGGACATCGCCAGCCGGATCATGGTCGTGCAGGAAATTGCGCGCCAGACCGACCTCTTGGCCCTCAACGCGGCGGTAGAGGCCGCACGTGCCGGCGAGCATGGCCGTGGCTTTGCGGTGGTTGCCGCAGAGGTCCGCAAGCTGGCCGAACGCAGTCAGACCGCCGCGACAGAAATCTCGGCCCTCTCTGCCACCACCGTCCGTTCGGCAGAAAATGCAGGCGCCATGCTGCAAGGGCTGGTGCCGGATATCGAGCGCACATCGTCCCTCGTGAGTGAAATCTCTGCGGCCTCTCAAGAGCTTTCTGCCGGTGCCTCTCAGGTCAATCTGGCCATCCAGCAACTCGACAAGGTGACACAAGAAAACACCTCGGCAGCCGAGGAACTCTCGGCCACCGCCGAAGAACTCTCGAGCCAATCCGAGCAGTTGCAGGATGCCGTGTCCTACTTTGTCCTGTCCGACAAAGCCGGTGCTCAGACACAGGAACGGTCCACCCCAGCCCGCGCAACTGTTCGCTCGGTCAAATCCTCCTCGGGCAAGGCCGGACGGACCTCCGCTGGCTTCACCTTCAACCTTGGTGCCGAAAAGGACGATCTCGACCATGGCTTTTCATCCCGCGACGCAGCGTGAGGGCTGACCGATGAACGAGAACTCCCAAGTCGTCACATTCCAATCGAGTGGCTCACTCTTTGCTGTACCCGTGAACCGGGTCCAGCAGATCCTCGACACCCAACCCATCGCCGCGCTGCCCAACAGCCCGGCGGAACTTCTGGGTCTGATTGATGTCAGAGGCGAGAGCATCGCCGTCACCGACCTCTCAGAGCTTTTGTCCCGAGGCCCGACCAAAGACACCTCCGAGACGCGCATTCTCATCCTGAGCCTGCTCAACGGCCAGCACACCGCGACCGTCGGTCTGAAAACCGAACGGGTGATCGAGGTGACGGACCTGGACGAGGGGGGGATAAAATCCCCCGCCGACGCCGGCATCACCACCTGGGATGAAAGTGTGCTGACCGGTATCGGCCGCCGCAACGGCGATTTCGTCTGCGTTCTCAATCTCGAAAAACTCTTTGCCGAAGGCGTCCGGCGTAAATCCCCCGAATTTGCCACCCAGCGCCCCATCGAGACCCCACAAGAGCTTGCCCTGACATGAGCCTGTCCCGCGCCAGATCGTACCACGACCACTTCGCAGAGGTGATTTCCCGCGAAACCGGGATCAAACTCCCCTCCGGCAAAAAGGTGATGATCGAGAGCCGTCTGCGCCGCCGCGTGCAGACGCTCGGGTTCACCTCGCTTGAGGAGTATTTCCGCCATCTCTTCGAGGACGGTGGATTTGGCGCGGAACGCAGCGATGTCATCGACCTGATCACCACCAACAAGACCGATTTCTTCCGGGAACCGGCCCATTTCCGCTGTCTTGTCACGGACATGCTCCCCGATATCATCGCCCGCAAGCAACGCCTCAACAAGACCGTCGATCTCAAGTTCTGGAGCGCCGCCTGTTCGGATGGCTCCGAGGCCTATACGGCGGCGATGCTGCTCGAAGAAGCGGCGCGCAATGGCACGGCCTTTCAATACGCCATTCTCGGCACCGATATCTCCAACCGGATGGTCGCGGCCGCCCGCCGTGCGATCTACACCACGCAGGCCCTGGCACCGGTCCCCGAAGCCCTGCGCACGCGCTACACCATGCCGGGTCAGACAGAGGACATGCGCGGAATGGCACGGATCGTGCCAGCTCTCAGGAGCAAGACAAATTTCACACATCTCAACCTGATGGATGATAGCTACCCCGTGGATCAGGACGTCGACATCATATTCCTGCGCAACGTCCTCATCTATTTCGAGCCCGAGGATCAGGCAAGGGTGATCGCGCGCCTCGTACGCCACCTCGCGCCCAAGGGATATTTGGTGGTCGGCCATTCGGAATCCATGACCGTGAAACAGCCCAATCTCAAACAGCTCACGACGGCTGTTTATCAAAAAGAGTAGACCGCGTGATGCTGGATGTTGCCTGCAAACCTCAGATTTCCGTCTTGATCGTGGACGATTCCGCCTCGGCGCGCGCCATGCTGATGCGCATCGTGGAAACCGATCCCACATTGACACTCTTCGCGACGGCGGCGGATGCCTTCATCGCGGTCTCGAAAATGCAATCGGGTCTGCCCGATGTCATGCTGCTGGATATGGAACTGCCGCGCATGTCCGGGCTGGATTTCCTGCGCAAGATCATGGCCCAACGGCCTATTCCCGTGGTGATCTGCTCCAGCCACGCCGAGGCGGGATCGGATCTAGCGTTGACCGCCCTTGCCAGCGGCGCGGTCGAGGTTGTCTCGAAACCCGCGCCCAAGACCGATGCCGATTTTCAGGAATCCGCCATCGCCATCTGTGACGCGATCCATGCCGCCGCCGAAAGCGGTCACAAGAAGGCCCGAAAGACCACGGCACCACGCGAAACTGGCACCAAGCTCTTAGCGGACGCCCTGATCCCACCGGCGCGGCCCAAACCCATCGCCTATACGCCGCCCATCGTCTGCATCGGCGCGTCGACCGGCGGCACAGAGGCGATCCGGTCCATCCTTGTCGACCTTCCGGTGACATGTCCTCCGGTCGTCATCGTGCAACACATGCCCGCAGGCTTCACAACCGCCTTTGCCCGCCGCCTCAACAGCCTGTGCCGTGTGACCGTCAAAGAGGCCGCCGATGGCGATCTTTGTAACCCCGGCGAGGTGCTCATCGCTCCGGGCAATTTCCACATGATGCTGGCCCGGCAGGGACGCGGCTATAGCGTCAAGATCGTAGACGGTCCCTACATCTGTCGTCATCGCCCGTCCGTCGATATCCTGTTTCGCTCCGCCGCTCAGACCGCCGGGGCCAACGCCCTCGGGATCATCCTGACGGGGATGGGGGATGACGGGGCACGCTGCCTGCGCGAAATGCGCGATGCCGGGGCTATGACCCTTGCACAGAGCGAAGAGAGCTGCGTCGTCTTCGGCATGCCGCGCGAGGCCATTCGCATGGAGGCCGCAGCCCGCGTCGTGACCCTTTCCGACGTGTCCGGTGCCATCACGTCCTTTGCCGCCACGCATGCTCTGCGCGCGAGGTAAACCATGTATCTTGCCGCGCTCAGCCTCTTGCCCCGGTCCTTTATGACCCCACTCGAGAACGCCACGTCCACGATCGAAACCATTTTTCTCCAGACTGGGCAGGGGCTTGGGATGGGTGTCGAGGATCTGATGGGCCTGCGCAAGGCGCTCGCACGTCTGAGCGTCATGCTGGGCGAAGAGGAAACGCAGACGCTGATGACGCTCTGCGTCCAATCCGTCGAACACAGCGCGGACATCAGCAAGGACGTGCAAACTTTTGTCAGCATGGCCAAGACACTTCGGGCGGGCATCCGCAAAATCCAGAGCAATGTCAGCCATCTGTCCGTGGTAATCCGCACCATGTCCGCCTCTGCGCCCATTTCGCGCATCCTGGGCAATTCGCTGAGCACGCGAGAGCCAAAGATCGACGAGTTCTCCATCGAATTGGCCCGCATCGCGTCAACCGCCGACGAACAGCTCAAATCGCTTCAGAACCGCCTTGAAACCATTGAGCACGATATGGCGGATCTTGATCTTGTGTCTCTCAACCTGTCGCGAGACATGACGGAAACGGTCGGTCCCGCTCTTCGCGGTCTGGAAGAGCAAGTCAGCAAGATTCAACGCGACCGTCATGACTTGGCCGCCGGAAACGCCGTGATCGAAACCGGAATGCGGGACATATTCGCCGAGGTTTCCGCCATCGTCGGCGAGCTCCAGACAGGGGACTCCGTCCGGCAACGTCTGGAGCATATCAATGTCATCGCGCGCGCCGCTCTCGACGCCGCGCTGGCGCAAGAGCGTCAGGACGCCTCCGACGCTCTCACATATCTCGCCGTCTGTCAGGCTGAAGAAAGCCGCGATGACATCACGGGCGATGTCCAGTCGGTGCTCCAACGGCTGACGGCCATACAACTCCGGGCCGAACAGGTTCTCTCCGCTGCGGAACAGGTCTATCTTGATCCGAACGACACCCAGAGAAAGCGCGTCTCGGCGATGATTGCATGCGCCGATAGCCTGTCTGCGGCTCTGATGTCGTCACAGGTCAATCTGGACACGCTCCTGCGGATCAATCGGATGACCCAAGAGCATATCGAGGCGATTCAGGGGCTCGCCGCTGATATGGGGCTGCTGGATCATCAAATCCGATTGCTCGGGCTCAATACATTTATCGTCTGCTGCAACATCGGCTCCGAGGCCTGTGCCTTGCAGGAACTCTCGCGTCAGGTTCTGTCGTTGACGAGAACCTCCAACGAGATCTTTGATCAGATTGACGCGACGACCACGGCCCTTGCCGCGACACCTATGCCCGATGTCCTGCGCGCCGCCGACAAGATGTCGCGCACAATCGCCATAGCGTGTGATCTCACAGAACGACTGCAGGGCACTGATCAGGCGGTCGGCGGGGTCAAGGCGGCCTGTGCCATAGAGGGCTATGCCCTCAAAACCGCTCTGCACGCCAGCCACAAGGCTCTGTCTTCTTTCGAGAGGGCCGACTCCGATCTTGCCTCCGTCATCTCGGATCTTCGGGGCCTGATTTCACCTGTCAACTGCGGCCGGACCGAATATGATGTTCTTGCCTCAGAGCAGGGTCGGTTGGACCAACTCTATGCGATCTATACGATGGGGTCCGAGCGCCGGGGCCACGACCGTATTTTCTCGGGCAGATCGGATTTTCCTGCGCCACCCGCCACCGCACCGCAAGACTCACGCGACGCTTTGGCGGATATTTTCTTCTGAGCGCGGCACTGCATTTTCGCACAAGTCTGAGCCTCGCATGACCGTACGGTGAGACCGCATATTCGTACTATCAGCTCCAAACGCCTCGATCCACCCGCGCCATGCAGGCGCGGGCCGGCCGAGGAAGATTTTTGATCGGGTTAAAGTATTTTTAATCAGGTGGTTATGGTGCAAAGCTCACGCAGGAAGGTGAATTTTGAACCGCTCCCTGATCTTCGCGTCGGTCACTGGATCAAACCGCGCCAACGCGCGCTCTGACAGAATTTTCTCTTTCTTTTCAGTGGCTTTTGCGATCAAATCAGGTTTCCCCAACTCGTCCCATTCCTTGGGCGAGGATCGGTTAGCGAGGCAGGGATAGAGATAATCCGTCTGCATCCTGCTAAGTGTTTGTTCTGCCCCAAGAAAATGACCGGGACCGCCAATACAGGTGGCGCGGATCACCTCAAGGCTCAGCGTGTCCTCATCCACCTCAATCCCCCGCGTACACCTGAGAGCCTGACCAATGAGATCGTCGCCAAGTATCAGAGATTCAAGGCAAAATCCCAACAGAGAGGCATGCATTCCCGCCGCCTCATAGACCATGTTGAGCCCCGAAAGCCCGGCCATGACATTCGACGTCGCCTGCTCCCACCCTGCCTGCATATCCGGCAGTTTCGCATCCGCAATCCCCGCCGCCGCCCCCCCCGGCAACCCATAATACTTGTGCATCTGCGCGCATCCGGCAGTCAAAAGCGCCTGCTCACCCGATCCGCCCGACATCGCTCCGGTGCGCAGATCACTGACAAAGGGCCAGGTGCCAAAGATCGCCGGAAAGCCCGGTTTGATCGCGTTGACATAGACCAGTCCGGCCAGACATTCCGCCGTCGCCTGCACGATGGCCCCGGCGATTGGGGCGGGTGCGGTGGCCCCGGCCTGGCCCGCCGAGAGCAGCAGAACGGGCATTCCGCCGCGAATACATTCTTCCATCACAAGGCAAGACTCGGTGGCGAACTTCATCGGTGGAACGACGAAGCAATTGGAGTTGCTTACAAAAGGCCGCTCCCGCCATTTGTCTTCACCGCCCGCAATCAGGTGCAGCATCTGCATTGCATCGGCGACAAAGCCCGGCTCGGTAAAGGACACGCCTACGTGTTTCGTGGTCCCCGCACAGCAAGCATAGAGCGTGTTCAGATCCATCTCGCGGTTGTCGACAATATCGCGACACACCATTGGACGCTGTACGAAATGGATGTTGTCGAGCTGATCTGCGATGCGCACCGCGTCATGCAGATCCTGCACTGTACACTCGCGGTATGTGCGATTATGCACATCCACCAGATGCACCGCCGCGCCCGCCGTGCCATAATGCACTCGATTGCCTTGCAAGAGCATGTCATGTTTGGGATCGCGACCAAACAGAGTCATCGACCGGTTTGCGCGTGCAATCGTGTCCTCAATCAGCGCCCTCGGGAACCGAATGCGTCCATCCGACCCGAGAATAGCCCCCGCACCCGTCAAATAGGCCACCCCAGAAGGCGGCGCATCGGCGAGGCCGATCTGTTCGAGTGCATCCAGAACGGCGTGATGGATGCGGTCCATCTGCACTTGGCTCAGGGGACGATAGGTGCCGCCCTCTTGACCCGGATGGACGGGGCGCAGATTGGCGGCGAGCGGGTTGGAGCGGGCCTCACGGCGGGCCGCGCGGCCACCGGCGCGGCGCGTGATTGTTTCGGTCATGTCTTGGGTATCCTGAAGGAAAAGAACGGGTTGGTTTGGCTGGGCTCAGGCCGCCAAGGGGCGCCCGCGCGCGGCACGGCCCCGCTCCGCACCGATGGTGCGGACAACGAGCGCGATCTTGCTGCGTGGGTGCATGGTGTTCTCCGTCAGATGAGCTGACAGCATATGATTCTGGGCCGTCTGTCTGTTCCAAATCCGACGCGTGTCGCAAATGTGACCTCGATCGTCGTGCTTGACGGGTGCTGCTCTGGGGTCTAGGACAGCGGCATGAGCACCGCACCCTGCATTATCCGCTGCATTATCACCTGAGTTTTCTCAGGCGGGCCGGTCTTGTGTTTCCAAGTGATCACGAAGTTGCTAAGCCCGCCGCGGGACCGCGCGCGAGGACACGATGACGACGATCAAGCTGCACAACACCCGAACCCGGCGGAAAGAGGATTTCGCGCCTCTCGATCCAGATAACGTGCGCATGTATGTCTGTGGGCCGACGGTCTATGACCGGGCGCATTTGGGCAATGCGCGCCCCGTGGTGGTGTTCGACGTGCTCTACCGCTTGCTGCGCCATGTCTACGGGCCAGATCACGTGACCTATGTGCGCAACTTCACCGATGTGGACGACAAGATCAACGCCCGCGCGGCTGAGTCTGGACGCTCGATTGGCGAGATCACGGCGGAAACGACACAATGGTTTCTCGATGACATGGCGGCCTTGGGCGCGCTCGAGCCCGACCACATGCCGCGCGCCACGCAGTATATCCCGCAGATGGTGGCGATGATCGAAACATTGATCAAGAAGGGCTTTGCGTATTCAAAACCGATCACATTCGGCCATAACTCGCGCGCAGTATATTTTAATGCAAAAAAGGCACCTAAACACTCATTTTTCAAAGTTGAAGCTGATGATGACTATGGCGAACTCTCTGGACGCTCGCTTGACGAGATGGTCGCAGGTCTAAGATCAGAGGTTGGCGAAGGTAAAGAAAATCCCATGGATTTTGTTCTTTGGAAGCCTTCAACCGTCGATGAGCCGGGCTGGGAGAGCCCATGGGGATTTGGACGGCCAGGATGGCATATTGAATGCTCTGCCATGGCAAAGGCGCTGCTAGGCAACACGTTCGACATTCATGGAGGCGGGCTAGATCTACAGTTTCCGCACCATGAAAACGAGATCGCCCAAAGTTGTTGCGCGAACGGCACCGAACTCATGGCCAATTTCTGGCTGCATAACGAGATGTTGCAGGTCGAGGGCAAGAAGATGTCCAAGAGCGTGGGCAATTTCTTTACCGTGCGGGATTTGCTGGATCAGGGGATACCGGGAGAGGTGATCCGGTTCGTGTTCCTTTCCACGCATTACCGGAAGCCGATGGATTGGACGGCGGAGAAGGCGCGGGAGGCGCGCGTGAAATTGGCACATTGGCGTGCGCTTCTCGACGAGGTGGGTCCAATTAATGTTTCTCCAAATATGGTTGATGAAGGTGTTATTCTGAATTTGTCGGATGATTTGAATACGAAACCCGCACTCGATAATTTAGCTAACCTTGCTAAACGTTTAGAGGCTTCGTTGAAGGCTGAAAGGCAAAGAGTCGCCGGCGATGAGAATTATCCTAAACCCTCAGAAGAAAGTTCCGTGCTCGCGCTGAAACTAAAGTCCTCTGCTGAGTTGTTGGGCTTGCTTATGGATAACATTGGAGTGTGGGCCAAAGATAACGAGAAGAAATCAGCACCAGTATTGAGCCAGTTGAAGGAACGCATTGCGACAGAACGCATGGCGGCCATGGTATCGAAGGACTTCGCAGAACTTGACCGTCTGAAATCCGCCCTCACCGATGCAGGCGTCGAAGTTCGCATGACAAAAGACGGTGTAGATCTCATTCCCGGCCCAGATTTCGACCCCGCCAAGCTGGAGGCGTTGAAGTGAGGCGCCTGTCCGCACACCACCTGCAAGCCGCGCGGTGCCCGACCGCCGGGGGGGCGCTGCGACGGCTGTGGGAAGCAGTTTATGGTGCGAAATACTTGAACGATTGTGAGGATTGCGACCTTGCAAAAGCGCCCGCCCGTCACGCCGGAGGCGTGCCGACTATCAATGGCGCACCTCTGGTGCGACGGGCGGTCGGGCGCTCGCGCGGCGGTGCCTGCGGCACCTTGATTCCGCGCGGGGGATTAGAATGACCAAGGACCGCCTCTATCTCTACGACACGACCCTGCGTGACGGGCAGCAGACGCAAGGGGTGAGCTTTTCCACGCAGGAGAAAGTCCAGATCGCCCATGCGCTTGACCGGCTGGGCGTGGATTACGTCGAGGGCGGCTGGCCGGGGGCGAACCCCACCGACAGCGCCTTTTTCGACGACGCCCCGAAAACGCGCGCGACGATGACCGCCTTTGGCATGACCAAACGCGCAGGCCGCTCCGCCGAGAATGACGAGGTCTTGGCGGCCGTGCTGAATGCGGGGACCAAGGCGGTCTGCCTCGTGGGCAAGACCCATGATTTCCACGTCACAACCGCGCTCGGGCTCAGCCTCGCGGAAAACACCGACAACATCGCCCGCTCCATCGCGCATGTCGTGGCCGAGGGGCGCGAGGCGATCTTCGATGCCGAGCATTTCTTTGACGGCTACACCGCCAATCCTGCCTATGCGCTCGACTGCCTGCGCGCAGCACTTGACGCAGGCGCGCGCTGGATCGTGCTCTGCGATACCAATGGCGGCACGTTGCCACCTGCCATCGGGCGCATCGTGGCTGAGGTGATCGCGGCGGGTATTCCCGGCGACCGGCTTGGTATTCACACCCATGACGACACCGGCAATGCGGTTGCGGGCAGCCTTGCGGCGGTGGATGCGGGCGTGCGCCAGATTCAGGGCACGCTCAACGGGTTGGGCGAGCGCTGTGGCAATGCCAATCTGACCACGCTCCTCCCGACGCTGCTGCTCAAAGAGCCCTATGCCAGCCGCTTTGAAACGGGCGTGACGCGCGACGGCCTGCGCGCGCTCACCGCCATCAGCCGCCAGTTGGATGAAATCCTCAACCGCGTGCCGTTGCGGCAGGCGGCCTATGTGGGCGCCTCCGCCTTTGCCCACAAGGCGGGGCTGCATGCCAGTGCCATCCTCAAGGACCCAAGCACCTACGAGCATGTCGATCCCGCCGCGGTGGGCAATGCGCGCATCATTCCCATGTCCAATCAGGCAGGGCAATCGAACCTGCGCCAGCGTCTGACCGAGGCGGGGATTGTGGTGGAGCCGGGTGATCCGGCGCTGGCGCGCCTTCTCGAGACGATCAAGGCGCGGGAAGAAGAGGGCTATACCTATGACAGCGCGCAGGCGAGTTTCGAGATTCTCGCGCGCAAGGAACTGGGCCAGATGCCCAGCTTCTTCGAGGTCAAGCGCTACAAGGTGACGGTGGAGCGGCGCAAGAACAAGTATGACCGCATGGTCAGCCTCTCCGAGGCGGTGGTCGTGGTCAAGGTCGATGGCGACAAAAAGCTGTCGGTGAGTGAATCGATGGATGATCACGGCTGCGACCGGGGGCCGGTCAACGCGCTGGCCAAGGCGCTGGCAAAGGATCTGGGCCGCTATCAGGGCCAGATCGACGATATGCGGCTGGTGGATTTCAAGGTGCGGATCACCCAAGGCGGCACCGAGGCTGCAACGCGGGTCATCATCGACAGCGAAGACGGGCAGGGGCGGCGCTGGTCCACGGTGGGGGTCAGCCCCAATATCGTGGACGCCAGTTTCGAGGCGCTGCTCGATGCGATCAACTGGAAGCTTCTGCACGGGCAGGGGGCGGCGTGAGCCAAGGGTTCGATGCCGATCTGACCGCCTGTGCCGATCTGGTGCGCCGGGCCGATCCAGAGCGGTTTCTGGCGGCGATGGCGGCCCCCGTGGCGGCGCGCGCCGTGCTCTTTCCGGTCTATGCCTTCAATATCGAGGTGGCACGCGCGCCTTGGGTCACGCAAGAGCCGATGATCGCGGAAATGCGCCTGCAATGGTGGGCCGACGCGCTGGAGGAAATCGCGGCCGGTGGCCTTGTGCGGCGGCATGAGGTGGTCACACCTCTCGCGCATGTGCTCGATGCATCCGCTGCTGCGCTGCTGGCGGATCTGGTCGAGGCGCGACGCTGGGACATCACGCGCGAGCCGTTCGAGGATGAGGCGGATTTCACCCGCTATATCGAGGCCACGTCTGGCAACCTCCTCCGCGCGGCGGCGCAAGCGCTTGGCCCGGCGGCACCCGAAGTGCTGCGCGATGCGGGCTATGCGCTGGGCCTTGCCAACTGGTTTCGCGCCATTCCGGCGCTAGAGGCGGCGGGGCGCAAACCCTTGGTCGATGGTCGCCCCGACGCGGTGCGAGCGCTGGCCAAGGACGGGTTGGTGCGGCTCAAGCGCGCGCGGGCGGCGCGCGCGCAGGTTTCACGCGCGGCGGGGGCGGCGCTCTTGCCGCTCTGGCTGGTGGGACCGGTGCTGCGGCAAGCGCTACGCGATCCGCGGGCGGTGGGCGAGGGGCGACTTGGTGTGGCACCCGCCAGAGCGCAGCTCAGCTTGCTGGCGCGCAGTATGACAGGGCGCTGGTAGGCGGATCAGGCCAAGAGGGTACGCACCTGTGCGAGGATTGCGCCAATCGAGGGGCTTTCGCGATTGGCACGGGTCATGACCAAAAGCCCCACCATGAGCCCTTGCAGGACTTTAGCGGTTTCCGTGATTTGAGCCTCCGTCCGACTTTCGAGATTGTCCTGAGCCAGACAGTCAACAAAGAAGGCTTCGACCTGAGCCATGCTGTCCTCGATCAAGACGGCGATTTCATCATCATGGGGGGCGAGCTCCATGGCTGAATTCACCATCAGGCAGCCTCCAGGCATCGTGTCATTGCCTTTGGCAATAGCGTCGAACGTTGCCAGAATTGCCTCACGCGGTGCACGGTCCTGTCGGAGTTTCATGAGAAACCCGACCCTGTAGCTCTGATCGTAATGTTTCAGGGCCCGTAGGAAAAGGTCACGCTTATTGCCAAACCCGGCGTAAAGACTGCCACGGTTGAGACCCGTGGCCAATACCAAATCAGCCATTGAAGTACCCTGATAGCCCTGTGCCCAAAAGGCGCGCATGGCGGCCTCGAGCACTTCAGCTTCATCATAGGACTTTTCCCAAGGCATGGTTGATCCGTCTACCTACATCGGCACGATTTAGGAATTAAACCGGCCACTCAATAGTCGCAACGCTAGAACTTCCCCGACACCTTGGACAAGGGTGAGTAATGGGCCCTTGCCCAAGATGCCGGGTGCTCGTGGACCGACCCACGACGCCTGCGGAGCGGCACCTGTTCTAAAGTGATGGCGCAATGTGCCTGCGCCCACATGACTTTGTTTGGAATGATCGGTCAAATAACATTTTTGTGGGCGGCGGTAATTTGCTCAGCCTGCCCAATGGGATTGTGTGGCAGCCCTGGTGTGCCAGCGAGCTCGGGATGCTGAGAGACATAGCGTGCCTTGATCAGCTCGGATGTGCCGCGGCTATTGTCATGGCTCCAGCCCGGCGGCATCAGACAGTATTTTGCCCGCTCTCGCCAAGAAAGGCCCGGCTGCAACACATCGCGGAAAATCCCGACCCACTCATGAAAGGCAACGCGAAGAGGATTGAAAGTGCCGAGGTTGTGGACGAGCCCGTAATCAACCTTGTCTTCGTCCAGTTCGGGCACGAATGTGCCAAATAGCTTGTCCCAGATGATGAAGACACCGGCATAGTTGCAATCAAGATAGCGCGGGTTTCGCCCGTGATGCACGCGGTGGTGCGAGGGGGTGTTCATTACAGCTTCGAACAAGCGCGGAAGGCGTCCAATCGTTTCAGTGTGAATCCAGAATTGATAGATCAGGTTCATACCACCCACGAATAGAACCATCGCGGGGTGAAACCCCATCAGGATCAACGGCGCACGCAGGATCATCATAAAGGTGAACGTTCCGGTCCAGGTTTGACGCAACGCGGTGGTCAGATTGTAATGCTGCGAAGAATGGTGATTGACATGGCTCGCCCAAACCCATCGAACGCGGTGACCCAAGCGATGCACCCAGTAATAGCTCAGATCGTCCATCACAAAGCAGAGCGCAACGATCCAAAGAGATGTCCCCAGATCAAACGGTGTGATCCGCCAGAGCAGCATGAAAAGCCCATAGGCGATGAAGCCGAACAGAATACCAGAGGCCACATTGCCGGCACCCATGACAAGCGAGGTCAACGCGTCGCGTGTCTCGTATCGCCCTCCACGCCCTTTGAAGGTGATCCAGAGGAGTTCTGCGAGAATTGCGGCGATGAAAAAGGGTACGGCCCAGTTCACCACATCGGGAAAGCTTATCATGTCCGGCATGCTGGTTCCTTTAGGGTTTCGAGCCAGCGAGCCGCTTCGTCAGGGTCCAGAGACAGACCAATGCGGGGGGCTGTGAAATCGGGTAGGTTGATGCGTAGGCCCTTTGCGTCGGCCGTGATGTGCGCTTGGGTCAGATAACGAGCGGTCGTATCAGCGCCCATCGGCCAAACGACGCCGTAACCTTGATCGGTTTCGACCAATGCGGCCAAGCGGCTTTGGCACAGGATGACGCGGGTGGGCCTATGTCCGGGAAACTCGCGCTGCCATGCCCTGATTGCGGCGGACTCGTCGGCGAGGGTTGCTCTGCGCGAGAGACCAAGCACATGCAAGAGCACCGCAATGCCCGCTATTCCAAGCACAACCATCGGCAACAGGATGCTCAACGGCATGGTATCCTCCCTCGCCACAAGTTTAGCCAAAGAATTTATGAAATTGTCAAAGGTGGCGTTACGTCATCCGCCTGCGACCGAGGCAGGCGGAACCCGCCGTCGTCCTTCGCGCCACAGGAGTAGGGCCGCGCCGCAGAGGATGACAGCTGCACCAAGCAGGGACAAGGTGTCAGGCCAGACACCGAACACCACCCCGTCATAGATCCCGGCAAAGATGAGCGCAGTGTAAAAGAACGGGGCCACATAGCTCGCATCACCCCGTGCCATGGCATTGACAAAACACGTCTGCGCCGCTGCCATCAGGACACCAATCGCCGCAAGAGCCGCCCATTGCGCCGCATTGGGCGGCTGCCAGACCCAGACAACGGCAATGCTGGCGATTGTAAGACCAATGGCATTGTTGACGAGTAAAATCTGCCACGGACCCTCGCGTCCCGACAGGCGTTTGATAAAGATCAGTTCCGCCCCGAGGCAGAGCGCCGCCCCAAGGGCCAGTATCGCGCCAAATTCGACGATTCCGCTACCCGGACGCATCAGAATTGCCGCACCGATCAGCGCAATACCCGCCGCCGCCCATCTAACCGGACCCACGCGTTCGCCCAAAAGCGGGATTGCCAGCATCATGCCAAACACCGGGTTGAGAAAGCTGATCGCGGTGGCATCCGAGAGAGGAATGAAAGCCGCAGCGGCGAACATCAACGTGACACCCGCCCAGCCAAGGCTTGATCGCTTGGTGTGGGTGGCAAAGTCAGGACGGGTCATGCGCGGCCGCTTCACCCCAATCATCGTGCCAATCACGAGGAACGCAAATAGAAATCTTCCATGGCTGATCTGCAGCGCAGGCAGCGGAGTGCCGAGCGCCCCGGTCCCTATCGCCTTGGCCAAAAGCGTTGTGCCCGCGAGCAAAGCGGCGGCCAGAAGGGTAAGCAAGGCCGCAAGGGCTGGGTCTTGTGCGCGCGGATGGAACATCGCGACAGCTTTGCCGCGCCGCTCACTGCGCTGCAAGCTCGAAGCAGCCGACACGGTCCAATAAAATTTTGCGGCTCTCATTCCAAAAACGACAGGATGTCGTCGTTTGCCAATCACGCCCTCGATATCCGTGGTCAGTCTTACGAAAAATTGGAACGACACGATGCACCAACGCCGCATTCCTGAATGGCTCCGCCATGCACCCGCGCCCTCCGTTCGAGGTTTCGCCACGCTGGCAGGCACTGAGGCGATGGCGCGTGGCATCCTGATCTCCGTTATGCCGCTCGAGATGTACCGCGCCCTCCGGGACGCGGCACTCGTGTCCGAGGTCTATTTCCTTGTGGGTATCTTGTCGCTGGTCACCGGGCTAATGGTGCCGTTCGTTTCACGCTTCATGCCGCGTCGCTGGATCTATGTTACGGGCTGTGCGATGTTTGCGGGGGGCGCAACCTTGGGGGCACAGGGCGGTGCATTGGGCATGATCGGCGCGCTGGCCCTTATCACAGCCGCAACGGTCACCGTCTTTGTCTGCTTTAATGCTTATGTGCTCGATTTCATCGCCAAGACTGAGCTCGGTCGATGCGAGACGTCGCGCATGTTCTACAGTGCGCTGGGCTGGACGGTGGGGCCTTGGCTCGGCGTTACACTTCTGGGTGTCTGGCGACCGTTGCCCTTTATGATTGCCGGCGCGGCCGCGCTCACGATGATGGTACTCTTTCTCTATATGCGGCTCGGGAATGGACGCCTGATCACCCGCGCACGCCGTCCGGCTCCCAATCCGCTTGCCTGGATGCCAAGGTTTTTTGCTCAGCCCCGATTGGTGGCAGGCTGGATTTTTGCTGTAATCCGCTCCTGCGGCTGGTGGGCCTATGTGGTCTATTTACCGATCTTCGCGCTTGAGCAGGGATTAGGCGAAGATCTCGGCGGTATGCTGCTCTCCGTTTCGAATGGCATGCTCTTTCTGACGCCGCTGATGTTGCGCTGGATGCAGCGTCGGTCTATCCGCCATGCAGTTCGGGCAGGATTTTTGATGTCGGGGCTGCTATTTGTCTTTGGCGCGGCGCTCAGCGGCTTGCCCTGGGTGACAGTGGCCAGCCTCGCCTGTGCATCGGTTTTCCTGGTGTTACTGGATGTCTCGGCGGGATTGCCTTTTCTGATGGCCGTAAAACCATCAGAGCGCACCGAGATGTCGGCGATCTACGCTAGTTTCCGCGACGTGTCAGGTATTCTAACGCCAGGCGCGGCCTGGCTGGTGCTGCTCATCGCCCCCTTGCCGGGAATCTTTGCGGTGTCGGGTGTTGGCCTCATGGGGTGCTGGCATCTGGCGCGGCGGCTGCATCCGAGATTGGGGGCTGTGCGTGTGGCGATGGAACAGGGATCATCGCTCAATATTCCGCTTCCCTTGACCCAAAAGACCGGCTAGATCACGGCTTATGATCACGCGCGCAAAACATGCCCAGACTCGACGCCGACGCTTCTGCGTCTGACGTTCTGTCGTCTTGTGATTCCGGCGCGGCCGCGTGCCAACGCCCCAAATGTTCCCAAATGATTGACTTGGCCTCGCCCTTGCGGCACTCAAAGGGCCTCTTTGACAAGGATACAGCCATGATCCCCTCGATCCTGCCAACCTATAATCGCGCACCGCTTTCTTTCGTAAAGGGCGAGGGCGCTTGGCTGATCGAAGCTGACGGACGACGGATTCTCGATCTGGGCGCGGGTATTGCCGTAAATGCCATGGGGCATGCCCATCCGGCACTTGTGGCGGCGCTGACAGAACAAGCGGGCGCACTTTGGCATACCTCGAACCTCTACCAGATCCCCAAGCAACAGGAACTGGCGGACCGGCTGGTTGCGGCCACTTTCGCCGACACGGTGTTCTTCACCAATTCCGGGACGGAGGCGTGCGAATTGGCGGTCAAGATGGCGCGCAAACATTTCTATGACGCGGGCCAGCCCGAGCGCACTGATATCATCGCCTTTGAGGGTTCGTTTCATGGGCGCTCTTCGGCGGGAATCGCGGCGGCAGGCTCGGAGAAGATGACAAAGGGCTTTGGACCGTTATTGCCCGGTTTCAAGCATGTCGCTTGGGGCGATCACGATGCTCTGCACGCGGCCATTGGTGAGAATACGGCCGCAATACTAATCGAGCCGGTGCAGGGGGAGGGCGGCATCCGCCCGTTGCCTGATCAATGCCTCAAGGGCCTGCGCGCGCTCTGCGACGAGACGGGAATCCTGCTCATACTTGACGAGGTGCAGTGCGGTATGGGGCGAACGGGGCGGCTCTTTGCACATGAGTGGGCCGGCGTAACGCCTGATATCATGATGGTCGCCAAAGGCATCGGCGGAGGTTTCCCCTTGGGTGCGGTGTTGGCAACGGAACACGCGGCGTCCGGTATGACCGCGGGCACGCATGGGTCCACCTATGGCGGCAACCCACTGGGATGCGCGGTGGGCTGCGCTGTAATGGAGCATGTGGCAGATCCTGAATTTCTGGCAGAGGTGAACCGCAAGGCAGGTCTGATGCGACAGCGACTTGAAGGGCTGGTGGCAGCCCATCCAACTATATTCGAGGCGGTGCGGGGCATGGGTCTCATGCTGGGCCTCAAATGCCGGGTGCTGAATACTGATGTGGTTCAAGCAGGATATGCTGCGCTCATTGCCACGGTGCCTGCTGCCGACAATGTCCTGCGCCTATTACCTCCGCTCACCATCACCGATGATGAAATAGCCGAAGCCGTGGCGCGCCTTGATGCGGTTGCAACGGCCCTAGAGTGCGTGTGATTTCTTCGTTCCCAAAATACCCCGGGGGTTTGGGGGCTGGCCCTCAAAGAACCTCCCATCAAAAAGCGATACGTACATGACCCATTTTCTGGATATCCACAAAACATCAGAAACTGACCTCCGGGCTATGATTGATCAGGCCCGCAGCATGAAACAGGCCCGCGCTGACCGCCCGCGCGGCACGCCGGATGACGAGCAACCGCTGGCTGGGCGCATGGTGGCGCTCATCTTTGAAAAACCCTCGACCCGGACCCGCGTCTCCTTTGATGTGGGCGTCCGGCAGATGGGCGGGCAGACTTTGGTGCTTTCGGGGGCCGATATGCAATTGGGGCATGGGGAAACCATTGCCGACACCGCGCGTGTCATGAGCCGCTATGTCGATTTGATCATGATCCGGACCTTTGATGAATCCGTTCTGCTTGAAATGGCGGAACATGCCGATGTGCCGGTGATCAACGGCCTCACGGACCGCACACATCCCTGCCAGATCATGGCTGATATCCTGACCTACGAGGAACACCGCGGCCCAATCCAAGGCAAAAAGGTCGTCTGGTCCGGCGATGGCAACAATGTCTGTGCCTCCTTGCTGCATGCCGCCGGGCAATTCGGGTTCGACTTGACGTTTACCGGCCCGATGCAGCTTGACCCGGAGCCGGAGTTCATCGGCCTTGCGCGCAAGGCAGGCAGCACGATCACGATTGAGCGCGATCCGTTCAAGGCGGTTGAGGGTGCCGACCTAGTCGTCACGGACACTTGGGTCAGTATGCATGACAGTCAGTCCACGAAGGAGCGCCGCCATAACATGCTCCGGCCCTATCAGGTCAATGACAAACTAATGGCAGCGGCGAAGCCTGATGCGCTTTTCATGCACTGCCTGCCTGCGCATCGTGGAGAAGAGGTGACGTCTGATGTGATGGATGGACCGACCTCCGTAATTTTTGATGAGGCGGAGAATCGCCTTCATGCACAGAAAGCCGTCATGCGCTGGTGTCTTGGGGTGTGAAGACGCAGCCGCTTGCAATACCTTCCCTAATCCGCTTAGCCTGACATCGTGGCGTTAGCGGTATCAGGGGAAGCAAATGGCGCAGGCGCAGATCGGCATCTACGGACTTGGGACAATGGGCAGCGCCTTGGCGCTCAACCTCGCCGAGCACGGCTTTGATGTCGCTGTGACCAATCGTGAGACTGATTGGATTGCGTCTTTCGTCGAAGAAGCATCTGCGTTCTCGGCACGGCTGCACCCAAAGGCGCGGCTGACGGATTTTGTAGCAGCCCTCAGGACACCGCGCGTCATCCTCTTCATGATCCCGTCGGGCGCGCCGATGGATGCGATGCTGGAAGAGATTACCCCGTTGCTTAGCCCCGGCGACACCGTCATTGACGGCGGCAATGCCGACTTTCACGATACCCGCCGTCGTGCAGCCCAATTGACTGAACGCGATCTGCATTTTGTCGGCTTGGGGGTGTCTGGCGGCGAGGCGGGCGCACGGCATGGCCCGTCGATGATGCTGGGCGGGAGCCGCCATAGTTGGGCGCAACTGGAATCAATCCTGACTTCCATCGCCGCGACGTATGATGGCACGCCTTGCGTGGCGCATCTGGGGCCGGACGGGGCGGGGCATTTCGTCAAGACCGTGCACAACGGCATTGAATATGCCGATATGCAAGTGATCGCCGAAATATACAGCCTGCTCCGCAACGGGTCCGCGATGCCCCCCGCCGAGATTGGCGCGCTCTTTGCCGATTGGGATCGTGGACCGCTGAAATCCTATCTGGTCGAGATCACGGCCCAGCTTTTGACCTACACCGATCCCGAAACAGGGCATCCGATGGTCGACGTGATCAAGGATGCGGCGGGGCAAAAGGGCACCGGGCGCTGGACCGTGATCGAGGCGCTGCGTATGGGTCAGTCGGCCAGCATGATCGAGGCGGCAGTAGGCGCACGGGGCTGGTCTTCGGAAAAGGACACCCGGCAGCGGGCCGAGACCCTTCTTGGCGGGGCTGTCGGGGCTTTTGATGGCACGACCGAAGTGCTGGCCGAGGCCTTTCTCGCCGCGCGCATTCTCGCATATGCCCAAGGCTTTCGCATACTATCGGCGGCGTCAGAGGAGTATCACTGGTCGCTTGAAGCAGCGACCATTGCTCGTA
The DNA here is from genome assembly GCF_053628575.1 of Roseovarius sp. MBR-51. Classification (NCBI taxonomy): domain Bacteria; kingdom Pseudomonadati; phylum Pseudomonadota; class Alphaproteobacteria; order Rhodobacterales; family Roseobacteraceae; genus Roseovarius; species Roseovarius sp. MBR-51. The sequence goes on along the minus strand of NZ_JBRJGQ010000009.1, from coordinate 84,269 downwards.
TCTGGCGGGCGGGCTGCATCATCCGCTCTGCCTTACTCGATGATATTGCTGCGGCGTTCGATCTGGGATTGCCGCAGGATGAGTTGATCTTGTCACCGCAAATGGCGCAGACACTCTCTCGCTGCATCCCGTCGCTGCGGCAGGTGGTCTGTAGCGCTGTGCATGGTGGGCATCCGGTCCCAGCACTGTCGTCGGGGCTCGCATGGTATGACAGTATGCGCCTAGGCCACGGCAGCGCCAATATCATTCAGGCGCAGCGTGACATGTTTGGCCATCACGGATTTGAACGTCTGGGTCGAACAGGGCTGCATCATGGCCCGTGGTGGGATTGAAACCGGGCGTGGGTTCTTTGGAGTTGGAGCAAGGTGAAGATGGATCAGGGATCTGGCTGGCCTTCGGGTTATGGTCGCAGGGTTTTGACCACGGTAGATAGCACCAACGCTGAGGCCGCGCGGCTTGCGCCCTACCTGACGGGGCCAGAATGGATATTGGCACATCAGCAGACAGCGGCGCGTGGGCGGCGAGGCCGGGCATGGGTCAATCCGGCAGGCAATTTTGCCGCCACCTTGGTGATGCGTCCGACCGAGAGCCCGGACCGTGTGGCGCTGCGCTCGTTCGTAGCGTCGCTGGCGCTCTTTGAGGCACTGGTCGCTACCACCGGGCGGGCCGAGGGCTTTGCTCTCAAGTGGCCGAATGATGTGCTCCTGAACGGAGGAAAATTGGCTGGTATATTATTGGAAAGCGCCGGGGCAGGGGGCAACCTCAGCCATTTTGTCATCGGCATCGGGGTGAATCTGTGCGGTGCCCCTGACGTGTGCGAGGTCGAGAAGGGCGCGTTGCGGCCTGTATCGCTCCTGTCTGAGACCGGGATCGTGATTGACCCTGAGGAGTTCCTGGACTTGCTTGCCCCCGCCTATGCGCGACTTGAGTCGCAGTTCGTCACCTATGGATTTGCGCCGATACGCACCGCTTGGTTGGCGCGGGCAGCGCGGCTAGGTGAAGTTATTACCGCCCGCACGAGCCGCGAGGTTTATGAGGGCACGTTTCAAACGGTGGACGAGGCTGGCAATCTTGTTCTATTGACCGCAATGGGACGGCAGACGATCGCGGCCGCCGAGGTGTTTTTCTGACGAAAAGGGGCCGGGCGCATGCTCTTGGCGATTGATTGCGGCAATACCAACACGGTGTTTTCAATCTGGGACGGGCAAAAGTTCCTCTGCACGCTGCGCACCGCAACGGATCATCAACGCACCGCCGATCAGTATTTCGTCTGGTTCAAGACCTTACTGCACCACTACGGGATAAAGGCCGATATCAATGGCGTCATCATCTCTTCCACCGTGCCGCGGGTGGTGTTCAATCTGCGAGTCTTTTCAGATCGCTATTTCAACTGCCGCCCGCTGGTGGTGGGCAAGCCGGAATGCCGCCTGCCCGTCGATGTGCGCGTGGATGCGGGCACCCAAGTGGGACCGGATAGACTGGTGAATACGGTGGCCGGATTCGACCTCTACGGCGGCGACCTGATCGTGGTGGATTTCGGCACTGCGACCACCTTTGATGTGATCGACAACGATGGGGCCTACATCGGCGGTGTGATCGCGCCGGGGGTCAACCTTTCGTTGCAAGCACTGCACGAAGCCGCCGCCGCCTTGCCCCATATCGACGTCACCAAACCAGAGCGCGTGATTGGCACGAATACCGTAGATTGCATGCAGTCCGGCGTATTCTGGGGTTATGTCGGCCTGATCAATGGGCTATGTGAACGGATAAAGGCCGAGCGTGGCCGCACCATGAGGGTGATCGCAACGGGTGGGCTGGCACCTCTCTTCCAGCAAGGTACGGACATGTTCGACATGTTCGAGGACAATCTGACGATGCACGGCCTGACCGTGATATACGCATATAACAAGGAGGGCTGACGCCCCATGAGTAGCGAACGACTTATCTACCTGCCCCTCGGTGGGGCGGGCGAAATTGGTATGAACGCCTATGTCTACGGCTATGGTAAACCGGGCAAGGAGCGACTGATCCTTGTCGATCTGGGGGTTACTTTTCCGGATATGGACGGGACACCCGGAGTTGATCTGATCCTGCCAGATATCAGTTGGCTCGAGGCGCGTAAGGGGCAGCTTGAGGCGATCTTTATTACACATGCACATGAGGATCACGTGGGTGCCGTTGCGCATTATTACGGGCGCCTTGGCGCGCCGGTATACGCACGCGCATTTACCGCCAATATCGCACGCCGCAAAATGGAAGAACATGGCCACCCTGACAAGGCGGTCAAGACCGTTTCCCCTTGGCCAGAAACTGTGGCAGCGGGTCCGTTCAAGGTTGGATTCGTGCCGATTTCGCACTCTATCCCGGAAAGCTCCGGTCTGGTGATCGATAGCGCCGGTGGGCGCATCGTGCATACCGGGGACTTCAAGATCGACCTCAATCCGGTGGTTGGAGAGCCGTTTGACCGTAATCTCTGGGCCAGCCTCTCAGAGCCGGGTGTCAAGGCGCTTGTGTGTGACTCTACCAATGTGTTCAGCCATCACGAAGGACGCTCCGAGAGCACAGTGGGCGGACCGATCACTGATCTGGTTGCGGCCTCCAAGGGCATGTTTGTTTGCACGACATTTGCCAGCAATGTTGCGCGCGTCAAATCGTTGGCCGAGGCTGGCGTCCGGGCGGGACGGTCCGTCTGTCTCATGGGACGTGCCATGCAGCGGATGATCGAGGCAGCGCAAACCACCGGCGTGCTCAAGGGATTTCCCAAGACGATCAGTCCGGAAGAAGCGGGTTCCGTACCGCGCGACAGTCTGATGTTGATTGTCACCGGCAGTCAGGGCGAGCGGCGTGCGGCCAGTGCGCAACTTGCCAATGGCAAATACAACGGCATCGTCCTCAAGGATGGAGACACGTTCTTGTTCTCTTCCAAGACCATTCCCGGTAACGAGCGCGGCGTCATTCGCATCATCAACCAATTTTCTGAAATGGGTGTCGATGTGGTCGAGGGTGATGATCGCTATCACGTCTCGGGCCATGCCAACCGCCCTGATCTCGATGAGATGCACAAGCTCATCAAACCGCAGATGGTCATTCCGATGCATGGTGAACATCGACACCTTCGCGAGCACGTAAAACTGGCCAATGCCAACCGGCTCAAGGGGGTTCTGGCAGTCAATGGGATGATGATTGATCTCAGTGGCACAGCACCCAAAATTGCTGAATATGTCGAGACCGGGCGCACCTATCTGGATGGATCAGTGCAGGTGGGGGCGATGGATGGCGTGGTCCGCGACCGTATTCGGATGGCCCTTAACGGGCATGTGATGATCAATGTCATCCTCGATGAAGAAGACGAGCCTTTGGGTGAGCCTTGGGTCGAGGTTATGGGCCTTGCAGAGACTGGGCGCAGCCGTGCGCCGCTCGTTGATGTGCTTGAAGAGGATCTCGCACAGTTCATGGGGCGGGCAGGGGCCAAGACGCTGACTGATGATGACAAGCTCGAAGAGGGGTTGCGTCGCGTCGCACGGCAAAGCGCCCAGACCGAGATCGGCAAGCGGCCTGAGGTGACGGTGGTCATCAGTCGCCTGACTGTCTGAGCCAAGAGAGGGCAGAGGTATGCGGATCGGCTATGTTATGGCAGAAGGCCGGGGGGAAACCGATCTTTTGTTGCATGACGTGGCGCGAGCGGCGCAGGCGCGCGGCCTGCGTTTGTGCGGGACGGTACAGGTCAACACCAATTGCGGCACTGATCGGCCCTGCGACATGGATGTCGAGGTGCTGCCTGACGGACCGGTGATCCGCATCTCTCAGAGCCTAGGACCTGGTGCGCGCGGCTGTCGGTTGGACCCATCGGCGCTCGAACTGGCGGTCGCCGCAGCCGAGGCACGGCTAGCGGAGGGGTGCGATCTGGTCATCGTCAACAAATTCGGCAAGCACGAGGCCGAGGGACGCGGGTTTCGCAATCTGATTGCCGAAGCGCTGAGCCGGGACGTGCCGGTGCTGGTTGGGGCAAATCGGCTGAACGCGCCGCATCTGGTGGCCTTTTCCGATGGACTGGCAGAGGCGCTCAACCCGGACCTCGCGCGCATTCTCGATTGGCTCAATCATGCGGCAACAGGCGCGCGCGCCTGAACCAGAACGCAATTGACCGGGAGGGGGCCATCTGTCATGCAGCAGGCTCAGTCAAGGTGAGGCGAAGACGATGAAAGTCATCATCTGCGGGGCTGGCCAAGTTGGCTGGCAGATCGCAAGGCATCTCTCGGGCGAGCGCAACGATGTTACGGTTGTCGACAACAACCCGGATCTGGTGCGCCGCGCCACCGAAACGCTCGATGTGCAGGGGATCACTGGATTTGCCTCTTATCCCGATGTGCTTGAGCGGGCTGGCGCACGTGACGCGGACATGATTATCGCGGCCACCTATTCGGATGAGGTCAACATGGTGACCTGTCAGGTGGCACATTCTGTTTTTGGCATCAGTCGCAAAATCGCCCGACTGCGCAGTCAGTCTTATCTCGATGCGATCTATTCCGATCTCTACCGGCGCGATCACATGCCGATCGACGTCGTGATCAGTCCGGAACGAGAGGTGGCGCAGGCTGCGTTGCAACGCCTCGCGGCACCCGCTGCATTCGACACCGAAATGTTTATGGGCGGACAGGCGCAACTCATGGGCATCAGGCTCGAAGAGGACTGTCCGGTCCTCAACACGCCGTTGCGACAACTGAGCGATCTCTTCTCGACTCTGCGTGTGGTGGTTCTGGCGGTGCGTCGTGAGGGAAGACTTTTTGCGCCTGAAGCAGGTGATCAGCTCTTTGAAGGGGACGAGTGCTATCTTTTTGCGCCCGTGGAAGATGTGCCACGCACACTCGAGGTGTTCGGCAAATCGCAAAAGAAACAGGAGCGGGTGGTCATTATCGGGGGCGGCAATATCGGTCTTGCAGTGGCGCAGGCGCTTGAGACGCGACAGGGCGGTCGTATCCGCGCCAAGGTGATCGAGAAAAGCCGACCTCAGGCGGAGCGCGCGGCGGATGCGCTGGAGCGCACGATTGTTCTGAACGGAGATGGTCTCAACGCCGCCCTTTTGGCAGAGGCGGGGATATCACGCGCAGATGCGGTTTTGGTTGTGACCGATGACGACAAGACCAACATGCTGGCCGCCGTGCGCGCCAAGTCCGAAGGATGCCCATTTGCCGTGGCTTTGATCAATGACCCGACGATGGTGCCACTACTCGAACCCTTGGGCATCGACGCCTATATTAACCCGCGTGCGACGACTGTAAGCTCGATTCTGCGGCATATCCGTCACGGCAAGGTACGCGGAGTCTATTCCATAGGTGATGCCGAGGGCGAAGTGATCGAGGCAGAAGTGATGTCGACCTCTTCCATTGCGGGCGCGGCCATCCGCGACATCGACTTTCCCGAAGGCGTGCTGGTTGGAGCGGTGCGCAAGGGCGGCAAGATCTACAAACCCGCAGGCGGCCTTCGGGTGGAGGCGGGCGATGTGATCGTGATATTTGCAATGGCGGCAGATGTGGCGGCAGTTGAACAGCTGTTGCAGGTCTCGATCGACTTCTTTTGATCCCATGATCGCCCGGATTCTGACATTTCCCCTGATCCTTATCCTCGCTGGGGTGGCGGCGTTTCTTATGTTTCTGCCTGCCATCGACGCGGCGATGCGCGGCTATAGCGGCGTGGGGCGAGCCTTTGCTTTTTCCGGTGTTCTTGGACTGGCGTTGGTTATGAGCGTGGGGTTGGCTCTCTCTGGGCGAACCAATCAAAAGATGAACGATACGCAAAATCTGATTTCGCTCTTGCTGGCCTATCTCTTACTGCCGGTCTTTTTGGCGCTGCCCTTCTACGAAGGGGTCAGAAACACAACATTTCTCAATGCATATTTCGAAATGGTATCCAGCTTCACGACCACCGGCGCTTCGCTCTTTGATGCGCCAGGGCGTTTGAAGGACAGTCTGCACTTGTGGCGTGCACTGGTAGGCTGGAGCGGGGGGCTCCTAATCTGGATTTCAGCGTCTGCGGTTCTGGCACCGCTCAGCCTTGGCGGTTTCGAAGTTACAGCACGCGGCGAACCGGGGCAGGATGAGACAGTGCTTGGCCGGTTTGAACGAGCCGCCCCGGCCAAGCGATTGGCACAATCCACGGCAGTATTGGCGCCGGTCTATATAGGGCTGACAGGTGCGCTGTGGATCATCCTGATGATTGGTGGGGAGCGCGCTTTTGTGGCAGCGGTGCATGCGATGTCAACCATGGCGACCAGCGGCATATCCTCAATTGGAGGGCTACAGAATGGAGCTGCGGGCTTTGCCGGTGAGTTTGCTATTTTTCTCTTTCTTTTCTTTTCGCTGTCCCGGCTTACCTTCTCATCCGATACGATTACCGCCGCGCGGCCGGGTGTCATCAATGATCCAGAGTTTCGGCTTGGCGTCCTGCTGGTGATTGGTGTTCCCCTGATCCTGATTGCGCGTCATTGGCTTGCGACCATTGGCATAGAGGAAACTGCAGACTGGCGCGTGGCGCTAAAGGCGCTCTGGGGGGCGCTCTTCACTGTGCTGTCTTTTCTATCCACCACAGGCTTTGAGAGCGCGGACTGGCAAGAGGCGCGCGACTGGTCAGGCTTGGGCACCCCGGGACTCATATTGTTGGGATTGTCCCTGACTGGCGGTGGAGTGGCGACGACGGCAGGAGGTGTGAAACTGCTGCGGGTCTACGCGCTCTATCTGCATGCGCGGCGCGAAACCGAGCGTCTGGTGCATCCCTCCTCGGTCGGGCGGGCAACCGGTCTCGGGCGACGTATCCGGCGTCAGGGCGCCTATATTGCATGGGTCTTCTTTATGCTCTTTGCGATGTCCCTGACCTTTGTCACAGCGCTGTTGACGCTCTTTGGCCAAGGGTTCGAATCCGCACTGATTCTTACCATATCGGGCCTCTCAACGACTGGACCATTGATCCTAACCGCAAGTGAGGCGCCAATCCGCTTGTTGGAGCTGAGCGCTGGGGCCAAGATGGTCTATGCGATGGCGATGGTATTGGGACGACTCGAGACTTTGGCCCTTATTGCATTGCTCAATCCGTCTATCTGGCGAGACTAGTACCCCGTTCCAACAAATCTTTCAGATTGGAACGATTTTATTTTTGGGCTGGAAACTCTCGCAAGGGCAAGACATACTCTTTTGCATATGTAAGACCCCTCGCGCCGGTTCGCGGTGCGCGCAATAAAAAAAGGCAGGAAGACGCATGGCTTCTGATCGACAAAATTTGCAGGACGCTTTTCTGAATCAGGTACGCAAGACCAAGATTCCTGTGACCGTCTTTCTGATCAACGGGGTCAAGTTGCAGGGTGTGATCACTTGGTTTGACAATTTCTGCATTCTGCTGCGCCGAGACGGTCAGTCGCAGCTTGTTTACAAGCATGCGGTGTCAACCATTATGCCCTCACAGCCCGTGAATCTCTATGACGGTGATGAACCCAATTGATGGACCATGCACGCCCGATCACAAGGGCCTGGGTCATCCACCCCGAGATAGCCGGTGCAAGCCGCACACGTGAGCCTGCATTAGCACTCGAAGAAGCCGTGGCTTTGGCGCAGGCTTTGCCGGATATCGACGTGGTCGGGTCGGATGTGGTGCGCCTGCGCAAACCCGATGCTGGGCGTCTCTTCGGCAAAGGCAAGCTTGAGGAACTGCACCAAGCGATGGAGGCCGCCGACGTTGAGCTTGTGCTGGTCGATGGGCCGGTAACGCCCGTTCAGCAACGTAATCTGGAAAAGGCTTGGGGTGTGAAGCTCCTAGATCGTACCGGCCTTATCCTTGAGATTTTCAGCGACCGTGCCGCCACTCGCGAGGGCGTGCTTCAGGTTGAAATGGCAGCCCTCAGTTATCAGCGCACTCGCCTTGTGCGGGCCTGGACCCACCTTGAGCGGCAGCGCGGCGGGCTTGGCTTTGTCGGCGGTCCCGGCGAGACACAGATCGAGGCGGATCGTCGTGCGATTGACGATCAACTTGTGCGCCTGCGCCGACAGTTGGAAAAGGTGGCCAAGACCCGCACGCTGCACCGCGCCGCCCGTGCCAAGGTGCCGTTTCCGATTGTGGCCCTCGTTGGCTACACCAATGCGGGGAAATCCACGCTTTTCAACCGTCTGACAGGGGCGGATGTTATGGCCAAGGATATGCTCTTTGCGACGCTTGACCCGACCATGCGGAAAGTTGCCCTGCCAGAGGGTGGTCCCGAGGTGATCCTGTCCGACACTGTGGGTTTTATCAGTGACCTGCCCACTGAGTTGGTCGCGGCCTTTCGCGCAACTCTCGAAGAGGTCCTTTCGGCCGATCTTATCTGCCATGTGCGTGATATTTCACATCCGGAAACCGTGTCTCAATCGCGGGATGTCGCAGCAATCCTCGAAAGTCTTGGGGTGAGCGATAAGACCCCACAGATCGAGATTTGGAACAAGATCGACCGGCTCGAGGATGAGGCCCGCGCTGCAGCGGTGACTCAGGCCGAGAGGCAGGATGATGTTCTGGCGATTTCTGCAATCACAGGGCAGGGGATCAGCGACCTCGTTGCCGCCATCGGCGCTAAACTGGCCGATGTGACCCATGAGACGGTGTTACACCTGCAGTTTGCCGAGGGACGCAAACGGGCGTGGCTCTTTGAAAAGGAGCTTGTCGTGTCAGAGCGTCAGACTGATGATGGCTTTGACTTGACCGTCCACTGGACAGCGCGCCAAGAGGCCCAGTTCCGCGATCTATGATGGTGGAATGCTTGGGACCCCGTGATAGGGTCCTGAGAGGGCTGTCGCTAAAGTGCCAACTGGACGTTGCTCGAAATCTGCAGCGTTTGAGTTTGTCCTCCTCTGCAAGAAGCAATGGTGCCAACGCCTCGTAAGGCACCACATGAGGGGATTGGATTTCTTCTTTGAGGCCTTGATTTGTCCCTTCATGGTGCCTCCATCAGATTTCTGCTATTGTCACAGCCCTACGACACCGCGTTCCCCAATCATCGCGGACCCAACGCCGCAGACGATAAGTATCTTGATCGCCCTGGTTCACCGCCTGCGGCACCTTCGCCCGCTTTGGCATAAAACATGCCTTAATCCTTGCCCGTGCCGTGCTTTCGTTTATCAAGAACACGCACAAGAACAAGAAGCTGACGCATGCCCAAAGACACTGCTCCTGACACACCCGCACCGGTTCTCAAAGATGCGCGCGACTGGGTTCGTATTCTGTCGACCTATCGCGACCCGAGCCCGACGCGTAGCACCTTCGAACTTGGGGTCACGCTTGGCCCGTTCCTGCTGCTCTGGGCGGCTGCATGGTGGTCTTTGTCGGTCAGCCTGTGGCTGACACTTGGGCTGTCGCTCGTCAACGCTGCCTTCCTCTTGCGTCTCTTTGCGATCCAGCACGATTGCGGCCATGGTGCATTTTACAAAAGCCGCAACCTCAGCGATTGGCTCGGTCGTGTCATAGGTGTGCTTACTCTCACACCCTACGATGTCTGGCGGCGCGCCCACTCGATCCACCATAGTTCGGCGGGCAATCTCGGGCGGCGGGGAATAGGCGATATCACCACGCTGACCGTGAGCGAATACCGCGCTTTGTCGCCACTTAAACGTCTGATGTACCGGCTTTATCGGCATCCGATTGTGATGTTTGGCTTAGGGCCGGGTTACCTTTTCTTTGTGCAGAACCGCCTTCCCATGGGGCTTATGGCTCAGTCGCGATACTGGTTCAGCGCGATGGGCACCAATGCGGCGATCCTCGCACTGCTTGGGTTGATCCTGTATTTTGGTGGGCTTCTGCCAATCCTGCTGATCTTCGTGCCCACGACCCTCCTTGCTGCCACTGCTGGCGTTTGGCTCTTTTACGTGCAGCACCAGTTTGAAGACACGCATTGGGTGGATGATGACGATTGGGATTTGCACGATGCGGCCCTGCACGGCAGTTCACATTACGTTTTGCCGTCGGTCCTGCAATGGCTCAGTGCCAATATCGGGATACATCATGTGCATCACCTCTACAGCCGCATCCCGTTCTACCGTCTGCCTGAGGTGCTGCGCGACCATGCAGCCTTAGCTGAGTCGCATCGGCTCACGATTCGTCAGAGTTTTGCAACGACACGCCTGCACCTCTGGGACGAGAGCACTAAGCGGTTGATCTCTTTCTCGAACCTGGCCTCCAACCCCTGACACCGATATTTTTCGGCAAGCTTCAGCGCCAGGCCCGTCACTTTAGTCGGGCTGTTTGAATTTTTTTACCTCCCCTGCATCCAAACACCTTCTCGCCCGAGTCTCCTAAGTATCCAAGCCGCAGATAGGCTGCGGCTTTTGATATTCGAGGACTGACTTATGACCAAACTGACTTTTGCACTTGCGACCACTGCCCTGCTGACGAGCACATCGTTGGCCACCGCAGATAATCATGGCGACCACAGCCTGACTGCAATTGCCCTTTCGGGCGATAACATGCTGCACAAGATCGACGTTGCCACTGCGACTGTCAAAGCCTCCATGCCGGTCGAGGGTGTCTCCAGACTGCTCGGAATTGACCTGAGACCAGCCACAGGTCAGTTGATCGGCGTCACCGACGGGTTTGAGATTGTCGAGATCGACCCGGAAACCGGTGCTACCACGGTAATCTCCAAAATGGACAAAGAGCTTCCGATTGACCGCGATGCGGCCGTGATCGTGGACTTCAACCCCAAAGCCAACAAGCTGCGCTTTATGTCCGGCACAACCAACCACCGTGTCGATATCGAGAGCGGCGCTGTTACCGTCGACGGCAGTCTGACCTTTGACAGCGCTGATATGCACGCAGGCGAAGCGCCGGCCATCGTCGCGGCGGCCTACAGCAATTCCTTTGGCACGCCAGAAGCAACGGCGATGTATGACATCGACAGCACCATCGTCGCCCTTATTCAACAGACCTCACCCAATGACGGCACGCTCGCTGCCATCGGCAAACTCGGAATTGCCGGCGCGGAGCCCTATGCCTTCGATATCGCGACTGATGCCGAGGGAAAGAACACCGCATGGCTGGTGTCAGGTTCCATGCTGCACACGGTCTCGCTTGACTCCGGGTCCGTTGCCGAAAGCTGGGAACTGACCGGAACAGACGGCGCCGCCGTGCGCGACATCACCTTCATGACGGCGATGTAACCGGATTGTCGGCTCCGCACGTGGGGCCGGCAAGCACCTCCCGGTAAGATCAGCCCCCAGTTTGGCGGATGTTTTGTGCCCAGTTACCGCCGATCTTGGTTTGACCGGGAGGTGTCCAGTCTTTACCCCTGAACGGAAGGAGTCGACTCCTAGAATTGAGATGGAAAAAGAGCCCTTCTGTGACAGACCTCACCCTTTTGATCCAATCGTGTGCCGCCGGCGAGCGTTCGGCCTTAAAACAGATCATGGAAACCGAAGGTGGGCGAATGCTCGGCGTTGCTCGTCGAATGCTCCGACGACAGGATCTGGCCGAAGACGCGGTGCAGGAATGCTTCGTTTTGCTCTGGCGGAAAGCGCACCAGTTCGATGCCGAGAGGGGTCAGGCCAAGGCTTGGATCTATACGATCTTGCGCAACCGATGTCTCACGCTCTTGCGCAACGCGTATCCGGAAACCGGACTTGATCCCGCAGAGACTGAAAAAGCATCTGATGATGCAATTCTAGAGATCGCTTACAATCGTCTGGAGCGCACGCATGATCTGCGCATCTGTCTTGAAACCTTGGACCCACATAAACGCATGGCCATTCTGTCATCCTATATCCTTGGCTACAGCCATGGCGAGATTGCCGGACGCATGGGGGCGCCACTCGGATCAGTCAAGGCTTGGGTACGGCGCGGTCTGTTGATGCTGCGGGAGTGTCTGTCATGACCGACCGTTCCCTCTCAGAACGGATCGACGAGGTCGTTCTTGGTCTGGCCAGCGAGGCCGAGGTGTCCGATATCGAGGGGCTCTGTTCGGCGGATGCCAGAGTGGCCGCGATGCTAGAGCGCGCTCGCCAGCGTTTTGTCGCTCTGGATGAAACGGCCGATGTACTGCCCCTCCCTGATGGTCTTTGGGCACGAGTCGAAACATCCTTGACCGAAGCCTGGCCACACGCGGATGAAATTCCTGCCACCGCGCAAGTGATCGCGTTTGCTCCTCTTCAACAAAGGCTCAAGACATGGCGATTGGCCGCTTTGAGCGGCATTGCTGCAACTTTCATGCTTGCAAGCGCTTTGGGTTGGTCACTTTTGACAGCGGTTGACCCAACTGTTATTGCCGTTCTGCTCGATGACCAAGGACAACCCATTGCCGTGGTCGAAGGCACGCAGAGCAACCAGACCCTGATTACTTTGTTGGAAAACGCCCGTGTCCCGGACGATCGCGTGATGCAGGTCTGGACCAAGCCACAGGATGACGGCAGCCCGGTGTCTCTTGGCCTGTTGTCAACGGCGCGCTCTCTTACCCTGTCGGTGGACGGTCTGCCCCCCCCCCGCGAGGACCAACTCTACGAGATCACCTTCGAGCCTCTGGGTGGCTCTCCCACAAACCTTCCAACGGGTCCGATCCTAGCGAAAGGCTTTGCCAAGACACCGGTGTACTAAGAGCGATTCAAGTCCTGCCTTGGCCCCATCGCGAGTGCAGCCTGATGCTAACTTTGACGCTGTGACCTGCCACTGGTCGTTTCTCCAATTTCATAAACACCTTATCTCGGTGTCCACGAAACCGGCAGCAGATCAAACGGATAATTTCTGGTTCATCTTATCGATTAGATCGAGATGATGCAGAAATCTGAAACTTCGACGGACGCCAATGCAAGCTGGTCAACACCATCCGACACAAAACCCGCCAGACCTATTCTGCCGAAAGGAAGATCCGAGTTATCTTGGCTGGTGCGCGTGGCGAGGATAGTATTTCGGTACTTTGCCGGTAGGAAAGTATTGCCGAGAGCCTGAATAACAGCTTGTCGAACGCGTTTCCGGAACCCGGCATCCTTCGGCGATACTGCCACGTCGTGTCCCGCAGGAGAAGATGGGAAGCATGATCCATAGCGTTGACCTCCGGCAAAGGGCGCACTGTCCGAGGCATCGCGGGGAATTCTTCTGTGTGACGTTCTGTGTGCCAAAAGAAAGCCCACAACACAGCGGTTGCGGGTTTCTCTATGCTATCAATACCTTGCGGTAAATTTGGCTCCGGCGGTAGGGGCAGGGGCCAATCCTCCGGACGCCAGTGTTTCAAGGCGGGACTCCACCGCGAACGCTCTCGGACTCCGGATTGTGCCCTCACGTGTGACGTAGTCCGCGCACCAATTCAAGCACCAGTTTGACGACACCCAATCATCTCGATCTCGGAGCAAGGAACTTGCTTCCTTAGTCTCCTGCTCCTGATCCGTCAGGAGCATCTTTCCACCGAACCCGATACGCCACCACTTCGTTCAATTCGACTTCACGTTGGAATGTTGCGTGCATTGTCCCCACCCACGCATTCTCAACATCCGGCTCGAACCGTAACGACACTGGCAAACCATCTTCAAAATGGTGATAGCGCAACCTTCTCAGCATTTGAGCGGGGAAGAGATAGACAACACCAAAGGAGGTCTGTGACCGATACACGGGTGTGCCGTTCATCGTGAACTGGTAACCTTGGGTTTGTCCTTCATCTCGCGTGATGACGAGGTCTGAAGGCTTTGAGGCGCCACCTTGACGATGTGGCCAACGCCAGTCGGCCAACCACTCAGGATCGGTCACACTGCCGATCACCAAAATTGGATCATGGCCGGCTGCGCGAATTCGAGCGCTACCATCGCGCACGGCACTCCAGAACTCGTCCGGTGTTCGCCCTTCCACCTCTTGAAAAGCTGCAGTTCGCACGACATCCCACCAGACCACGGCCGCCACACGATCAGACATGGCCTCTTGCCACCACTCCTCCTCGTTGATTACCGCCGTGGCCATTGGCGGGTCCGTATATGCCCCCTTGGATAGGCCGTTCACGCTCAGTGTGAACTCATTCAAGACGTCGGTCGTCGGCGTGACCTCAGCGAACAAATGACGCGGAAATGCAGTTTGTGTGAAAGCCTGGGATCCAGCTGCGACGGCCACGGGTTGTATGCGTGCAGGATCGATTTGTGCGTTCTTGATAGCTTCATCGCGACGACCAGTCAGAATACCCAGAGACTGTTCGACTAAACTTCGCGCATAACCCCTTCGTTCGTCAAACGACGGCTCTTCACCTGGCCCCACCAGTTCGCCGAGCAACTTCGCATGCTCTTCTGCATTGAGTTCGTCCAAAGCAGTCAGCAAAGCCTTCAGATATCTCTCCATGCGGCGCAGTGCCTCGTCGTTGGACTGTGTAAGGAGACGCCGCAAATCACCGTCGATAGCTTGAGAACCTGACATCGCGGCCATCATCGAAATCACCTGCGCTTTCTGCAGCGCCTCGAAGGATAGACCGCCATTGGAACTGTATATCCGCATCGAGACCGATGGGGATTCCCTGAGCCGGCCAAGCTCTTCGAGCAGATGCTCGATTCTTCCGGCATAAGTTTGATCTGCGAACCGCTCGCCTGATCCGGTGATCCGCAACGCCGAGATAAGGATGCTCACGCCCGACAAACCTTTGTCGCCGTGGATTCCAGTGTCGCCGCGATCGTGTGGGTCGCCATGCAGCAGCATCCGCGCTGCGTGCGTCGCTGTCTCTGCTTCGCCATCATGCATTACCCAATGAACACATAGACTGGTCAGGACCATGATGTGATCGAACCAAACGTTGCGTATTATCGTGCCGAAAACTACAGGCGCTGAGAGAGTGTCACCGTCCTGAGTTAGGGGCAGTGCCTGGACCTCAGCCCAATCCAGGTCCAGCGTCTCAAACGTGAGCGCTTCGGATCGCACCCGCCAATCGTCGCCGCGCGTATCCCACGCGCGTTCGGCTTGTATCTGCCAATGAAGCATGAGGTCGCAGGTCCAATTCGTTGCAAGAGTATCGCCAAGCCAGACAGCGCGTGCAGCCATCTGAGTGGTCGCACTCAGATGGGCGTCAACGTTTTCTGTAATCCGCTTAAAGTCATCCCAATTTCTATCCCTGCGTTCGCGTCTGTTAGGCATCTGTGCCATCGTTTGGAGTAGACGTTCCCATCCAGCGACAAATTCGCGCCACGCGCGTGCATAATTTTCCGCCTGACGAGAGAGGGTGAAAGCCCGTTTGCCGCCGCTGCTCGCTGCAACTTCGGCACGATGTTCTCCAAGCGCCCAATCCATCAGTCGGTAGGCAAGGTTCTCGGCCATCAGTAGGAGGGGAAGGAGCGCTTTGGGCGTCACGTCGCCTCCCACTCGGCTGTAGATCTGGGCGGGCGTATACGCGATACGTCCAATGAACTCAGTCTCCTCAGGCAAGCGTTCGACGGCGCGTCGGGTCATGTCACCGTAGGCGCGAACCCAATCTTGAGCCAAAGCGTTGCTGAACAAGCCCTTGCCTGACGTCAATTGCGCATAATTCAAGTCCTCGTCTGACATCTGGGCGAGCCGATAAAGGAAGGCGTGGAACTCAATCACTTCGCGAAGCTGATTGGTGAACTCGTCGGCATGGCGCGTATCAATAAGAACGATGAGATCCGCGATCATCTCGCGCAGAATAGCGCATGTTTCGCTGATGGATCCGTTCTCCGCAGGCGCACTACGAAAACGGAATGAAGTTCTGACAGCCCAGCGTGCAACTGGACTGAGCGGTAAAGTGGCGCGGGCGAGAACTTGGTCGCCTTGATAATCGCGTCCCGGCTCAAGCGGGATTACGAAATCGTGAACTTGGCCGTCTTTCGCCAAACGTGCCTGCGCCAACCATGCGCGAACGACCGGCGCCAGCATGGCAAGACGCACATCGACGAGCCGCATCCTTTTGTGCAAATGTTGACTCACTCGCGGCTCACCGCTTCCCGAGATTGCGAAATACCAGATGCGGGCTTTCTCTTCTTGCGCGAAGGGGTCGGCTTCGTCGCCAGCAGGGAGGTATCCATAGGTGGCTACGTTTGCCCATCGGTTAGCGGTGACGGTCCCGGTCAGTTCGCGCGGCCAGACCACATTGGAAACATAGGCCCTAATGATGGGTGAACGTCGCCCCGGATGCAGGAAGGCAATCGTGCGCAGGACGAAATAGGCGAGTGCACCGACATTGAGAGCAAACCATACAAGGTTAAGCAGTGTGAACCCGGCGCGCGCATCGCCTATCTTGGAAGCGAATGGGAGCTGTGCGGCGACCATGACGCACAACAACAGCGAACTGACGCCAACGAAGATCGCGCTCGACGACTCGACGTAAATTGTAAGCCGAGAAGCGAAAGATGCGCGACCCTGGTTGAGGACAGAGTGCGCCAGACCGTCGAAATGGCCCAGCGAGCGCATCAAAGTCACAATCGGAGTTCCGTCCCACGATTTGCGCACGCTCGCTGCCGATTACATGAGACGCTACGACCCCGAAAACGCTGCCAACGTTATTTCTGCACATCTCGGTCACGCGACCAAAGAGGCGGGTGTCGACTATTCGGCCCTTTGTGAAGGCGACGCTGCCGCGCGCGGTTGGCTGAAGGATCGTAAACTCCTTGCGGCTGCGGGGCGTGGGAGGGGATGAGAGGCGTGGAGTGAAGCGCGTTCAACCTTAGATCGCGGTGCCAAACCAGAGCAGCGCGTCGCCACTGGATCATCAGCGCAGGGCATTCCCGGCATCGAAGCGCGTCCAGCTCGGTCGATCATCGGAGATCATAGGCAGAGAATCTGGCATTCGTCATTTCCGCCTGGGCCCTCTTTGCGAGACCCAGACGAAATGACGCTCGCCCGCAAAAGGGACAAGGAGGTGGAACCAGAGACTTGACCCCTGCCACGAACGGTGGGGCTATCTGAACAGGAGCCCGTCATGTTTCACCCCAAGTCTCCCACTTTTTTTGCGCCAGTTGCGTCACCGGACCTTTCCGCGCTGCGGCAGTTTTTCGAAGAGTATCAAGACGGCCTGGCCACTGCCGCAGAGCTGCTGGCCGGCAAGCGCGGCCGCCGCGTTGTGAACACCATCATGGAAGGTCTCGGCCTCGATGGAGCGCTCACGCGCGCTACATGGAACGCGCTTCGGGACTTGCTCGGGATTCTTACCCTGGAAAACGTTCACGACGAAGACCGTGAAGAGGCTGCGCTCTTTGCGGCAATCGATCCAGCAGATCCGGTCGTTGAGGAAATTTGTCTCCTGTCCGACGGTTTGAGGCGGTTACTCGAAGCGATGATCTCTGAGCAACCAGAAACGGCCAATTCTCTCCGGTCCGCCGCATAGCCAGCTGCGCGAACCGACGCTGCTGAGCTTCCTCGGCAGCGCTTGACGAGATGGAAATCAATCCATCTCATGCAAGGAGACTGGTATGACCATCCACCCCCATTTTACTTTCTTCCCATCGCTTGTCCGTGACCTGGAGTTTCTCGTCTCGCACTCTCGAGGGCCAATTTCCACAAAGTCGGCAATCACGACATGGACCGAGGCGATCAAGACTGGAGACGAACAGTCGTGGCAGCTCGACAGGCTTAAATCCGTTTGCGATGCCCTGGTGATTATCGCTTTGGCAAACGCCGCCTTCTGTGTGCTTCCGACCCAGACGAAGGCACCCTATGCTCCGCATTACGAAATCGAGGACCAGGGCGGATACTATGCGAGCCTTGTGTTGGTAAGTGTCATCCTCGAAGCTGCGCCGCTTTGCGATGATTGCCACGGTGAACTTGTGCGTTCGTTGCAGCACTCGTTGGCGACCCATTTGCACGAGATTGAGAGGCGCCTGCCCAGGCGCTGAGAACCGTCCAAGAATGCCTGGGCCTCGCCGAAGGCCCAGGTAGAACATGACATGGTCTTTGTAGCGTCTCGTTCAGCAAGCGGTCACAATGCGGATGTCTTTCAGACCGCCTGTGCCAAACTGTCGACGCTACGAATGCCCAGGACCTCTCCGCGCTCTTTGGCGGATGCCGGAGCGTCTTCGAACGGGCTGACGACGTTGGACACATCGAGTTCAATCTGGCGCACCAACTCATAAAGCGTTTTGATCTTGATTTTCTTCGTATAGGAGCGATCACCTTCGTCAGAAAAAGATTCATGGCCCATCAAACGGAGGCGATGGTTGTCTGGACAGATGATATTGGCGAGGTCATTGTGGAAGGTGGTGCGCATGGCATGGAGATCCAATCCGCGCCAGTAGCAGTTATGCTTCTTGCGATAGTAACCGAAGCGTTTGGTGTAAAGCTCGGTGAACGTCCCCTTCGTCTGCCCACGCTTCAGGTCCGGAAAGAGACGCGGCTGGTTCTGATGAAGGCGCAAGGCCACCAGGCGCATCAAGCCCAAGTCTATGAGCGCCTGGTGCACCGGAATCCGACGTTCACCAGCGGTTGATTTCACCGAATTCCCTTCCGAATTCCGGATCGTGTAATAGGGGATACCGTCTTCATAGCCAAAATCCTTTGGTCCCAGCTGCAGGAGTTCCTCAGACCGTCCGCCACCCAGCCGCGACATGAGCGGCACCCAAAACAGGGGGTCACCCTTATCGTCCAACTGTCCTTGAAACACGGGGGTTGCGAGAAGATCATAGATCCTGTCGTCCCAGATTCCACGCGACCGATCTTCCTCCTGCGCTTTGAGATCGCGCATTTCCCGATTGGTCCAAGCACATATTTCGAACGGATTGTCTGAGATCAAGCGCATCGCTTTCAGCATTTTTCCCACCCGGTTGGACATCCGTCCATGCTTGAGGAACGTCGCGACGCTCAGGCGCGGGACCAGAGCGTCCAATCTGACTTGTTCCAGTTCCGCAGGCGTCGTTTTAGCTTGACGCTTCAGGTCAGCCACGGCGCGTCGGGCAGTTTGGACTTCATGCTCATCTGCACGCTCGACGAGATCCAGAAAGCCAGCCGTATTCAAGAGATGGGGCTGTTTACCATGAAAAGCCGGAATGCGCAGCATGATACTCAGCGCTTCGTCAGCTTCCGTCCAATCGATGTCGGATACGGGTCGATCTCCGAGAAGGTCGATCCAGATCGTCTTGGCCATCAGGGCGCCGCGCTTTGAGCTTTTGACCCAGTCTTCCCCAATCTTTTCGTTACTTTTCTGCCGTTTCTCGAACAGATCGTCGTAGCCCAATGCCTTGAGTTCGATGTAGAGATCGAAGGCCTCGCCAAACGAGATCTGGGAGCCTTTCTTCAAGGCGCTGCGGGACGCGTCCGTCAGTTTGCTTTGATCAATCAGGATCCGCGGCTCACAATCGGGGTTTACCACCGGCGCCACAGCAATCTCAGACTGGGAGACCGGCTCCGGTGCAGGTGCCACTGCGCTCACGACCGGGAGAGGGGCTTGCTGTAGGTCCGACGGAGGCTGCGCCGGAACCAACGCCGGGTTTTCCGCGACGACGCATACTGCAGCTGCGATGGATGCAGATTCAGCCCGATTTGCGTGGCAGGGATCTGCCGGCGAGGCTGCCTTGCATGGCAAAGTTACTTCAGGTGTCTCAGTCAAGCTGGTGATCGGCGCCGCTTGAGCAAAATGCTGCAATTGTTGACCGGATGCGGACGCCTGCGGCGCAGCGGTTTTTCCGGCTGCCGCAGCCCGAAAGAACAGGGTCGGACCCTCATACTGACCCAGCTCGATCCGCTCCCGTTCGCATGCGACATCCAGCATGACCTTGAGCGCTTCATACGCGAGCATCCTCCACTCCAGTGTTTCCTCACCCAGAGAAACACCCAACCTTGCCGCCATAGCCCGCAGCGGCGCGCGCATGATCTCACGATCTCCACGCGCCAGCGCGCGCCGCAACACGTCCTGGGTAGCCCGTTGGCATGCGGCCGCCGCGTGAGCCGCCTCGTCGCTCCGCGGATCTGCAATAGCCCGCAGAGCGTGATGCGCTTCGATCTCGAATCGCGCGAGTTCAATCAACAGCTGGCCGTGCTCCGGGGCGATCTGGGTCATCATGGTCTCCGTCAGGGCGAAGGCCAGCTCGGTCAGCGCGGTTAGCGTCCGAGCGAGAGTCTTCGCGTCCTGAGGGACGTGGGTCCGCAGGGAGAGGCAGAGAAAAGATCCGTGATCAAGGTTCTTTATCTTCCGCAACCGGGTTGGAAACCGACGGCGGAAGAAATACCCGGAGGGGCGTCGTTCGAGGTAGGGAATATGGGTGCAACCGGACATGGGGCAGCCTCCGAAACAGGTTCCAGGGCAATCCGGAGCCGGGAGGCGATACAGGTCGAGACCAACTGCCTGGGCCGCTGCGTTCACGGGCCTGTGCACCCGTTTGTGCACCACTTTGTGCACGTGCACAGCCCGATGGGACTCCGCTTGCGCGAACTCCCAATAAAACAAGGGCTTTCAGAGGATTTTGGCTCCGGCGGTAGGGATCGAACCTACGACCAATTGATTAACAGTCGTTTTTTGTGCCATTTTCCAAGCCTTTGAAAACTCACAAAATCACTAGGTCGCATATCGCAAAAGCCTGTTTTGCATAGCATATTGCGAGACAATGCTGGACAAGTGCGGACACGGGCTGCATACTGATTGCACATAATTTTACGGACACAGTGCGGACACAGATCGCAAGCGAGGACCAAATGAATAAATCTCAACGCCTGACCGACAAGCTGGTGAGGGAACTGCCCGCGCCAGATCGAGGGGCAAGGATCACATATGACAGCGACGTTTCGGGCTTTGGTGTTCGCGTCACAAAGAGCGGCGCGAAAGCCTACATCCTCAACTATCGCATCGCTGGCCGGGAACGCCGCTACACCATCGGCAGCGCGACAGAATGGAAGGCAACAGCGGCCCGGAAATTTGCCGCAGACATGAAGGCGAAAATCCGCCTCGGGCATGATCCGCTTGCGGAATTGGAGGAGGCCCGGAACGCCCGCACGGTCGCGGACCTTTGCGACCGCTTCGAGGAGGATCATTTGCCACGCCTGCGACCGGCAACGCAAAAGCAATATCGCCAGTCAATTCATGGCAGCGCCCGGCGCAAGGGCATCCGCGAATATTTCAAACACCACAAGGTCGAGGATTTGCGGCACGCGGATATAGAGGCGTATCACCGGACCCTGAGCCGCACCGCGCCGACGATGGCAAACCGTGACCTTTCGGTTATCTCACGAATGCTGGGGCTGGCCGTCCGCTGGGGCTGGCGCTCGGACAATCCGGCACGAGGCACAGAGCGAAATCAGGAGACCAAGCGGACGCGGTATCTATCGCAGACCGAAATCAAGGCCCTGACAGACGCCTTGCGCGGTCTGCCCGATCAACAGGCCGCGAACGTGTTTCGTCTTATGCTGCTGACCGGATGCAGGAAGGGCGAGGCCCTATCGGCCCGCTGGTCGCAATTCGACCTGACCGCCGGGATATGGGTAAAGCCCGGATCTACCACAAAGCAAAAGACCGAACACCGCGTGCCATTATCGGCGGCGGCGGTCGCGCTGCTGGACGGGATCGACCGCAAGGGCGAATTCGTTTTTCCGGGGCAGATTGGGGGCCAGCCAAGGCAAGAGGTCAAAAAGCAATGGGAGAACATTTGCGCCGCCGCTGGGCTGGTGGACGGTGAAGGCAACAAGACGGTTCGGATGCACGATCTGCGCCACACCTATGCAAGCGTGCTGGCATCGGCTGGGCTTTCCTTGCCGATCATCGGCGCGCTTCTGGGGCACTCACAGCCCGCCACAACGGCCCGCTATGCGCACTTGATGGACGATCCTTTACGGCAGGCTACCGAACGCGCAGCGGCGCTTGTGACGGGCGCTGAGGCGGCAGAGGTTATTGATCTGGAGGCCGCAAGATGAACGACATCAGGCGAAAGCATGAACTGTTGCGGGATGAGTGCAAACGCCGCGCGGATGAGGCTTGGCTTAGGGCCATGCGCAACGATCTGACCGAAACAGAACGCCGCGATGCGCTCGACCAAGCCCATGCGCTGATGGTGATGAGCCTTGAGCACGCGAGAACTGTCACTGCCTCCGCTGATGTGCGGCCCGTGAAATTCACGCGACAGAACGCCGGAGCGCAAGCAAAGACCGCCGCAAAGCTGGAATTCGTCCGCCGTGTCGCCGCGCAGTGCGTTGGGACGAAAAGGCAGGCGCTTTCATTGGCAGTATTTAATCACCCCGAAAGGGAGCAGCACTTTAAGTCATATGGAGCGGTCTATCGTTTTCTCGGTCGCTCGGAGTTTCTTTGACAGCTTTCGAAAACGGTCAAAAGCGCCTTTGGACATAGCCTGAAACGTGTGAATATTGGGCTGCATCACTTCACTTTGCAGAAGGATGCAACCCGATGACCACCACCACAGACGCAAAGCCCGAGACCGCCGCGCGCGGCCTGCTGGCCGGATACGTCACCCGTGCCGAACTGGCCGCAGAATGGAACTGCCACGAGCGCACTATCGCCCGCTATGAGGCAATGCCGGATGGCCTGCCCTTCCTCTACATCGGCGGGCGTAAACTCTACCGGATCGAGGACGCCCGCCGCTTCATGGACAGCCGGATCGTGACCCCGAACCCCGTTCGCAAGGGGGCTGCATAATGGACTGGCAAAAAATGATCGTGCGGCGCACGCTGGAGGGCGCAGGCGACCAGACCGGGGCGCAGCTTCAATTCCTCTTGCAGCGTCTTGAAGCCTGCCCCGAGGCATTGCCAGCGATTGCCTCTGCGGTCGCGGACATGGCCGAATTTCAGGATCAACAGGCCAAGGCGCTGCGCGCCGAACTGCACCGCCGCAACGGCGGGGCCGAAATCATCGAACTGCAAAAGTAAAACCCCACCCGCGACGGCACGCGGGCGGGGCTGGAATTGATCGAGCGGGACAGCTTCGATTGTTACAGTATAACCCACCGCGCCGTCACGGGCAACCGTGAGGCCGAGCAATGACACTTCACTTTCTGCGCCCGCAACAGGTGGCGGGCTATCCGATCACATACCATCAATCCGACCCGGAAATAGGCGGAATCGACGTTTACGTGTGGCGCACCCAGGCGCGCGATGAAGGCTTTGCCGTTCATTGCACCGATTGGGCGGCGGTCCACCGCCTTGTTGATGCAATCCGCACGGCACAGGAGGGGGCGCAATGAAATCACTTCAAATCAAAATGCTGATGCGCCTGCATGGGCTGACCGAGGCGCAGGCCCAAGCCCTTGCCGCTCTGATCTGGGGGGCGGTGCAATGACCATGCAAGACACCTTCCCAGATGTTTGCGGCGCGGCGCTGGAATATGCGGCGCGGGGCTGGCATGTGTTTCCCGCCCGGATCAAGGACGGCAGCAAGCGTTCATTCATCGCAGGCAAGGCCAATGGCGGCGCGCGCTGGGGCGCGACCAGCGCCCCCGAGACGATCCGGGGCTATTGGCAGGAATTTCCCGCCGCGCTCTTGGGGATCACCACCGGCGCGGATAGCGGCTTTTTCGTGATCGACGCGGACACGCCCGAGGGCCACGACAAGGACGGTGTGGGCACGCTGCGCGGCTGGGTCGAGGATCACGGGCCATTGCCTGACACCATCGAGGCCACAACGCCGAGCGGGGGCTGGCACGTCTATTTCCGTTGGCCCGATGATCTGGAAATCCGCAACAGCGAAAGCAAGCTGGCATCCGGCATCGACGTGCGAGGCGAGGGCGGCATGGTGCTGGCACCGCCGACGATCAAGCCGGGCACCGGCAAGGCATATCGCTGGAAAAATCCACCCGGCTTTTTTGATCTGGGCGATTGCCCGGAATGGCTCTTGAACAAGATACGCGCAACGCAGGCACCCAAGCTATCGGAGCGCGCCATTTCTAGCGGCGGCTTGCAGATCGACACCGGCACCGCAACGGCTTGGGCCGAGAAGGCTTTGCGGGATGAACTGGTAAAGCTCTTTGCGGCACCCGAAGGGCGGCGCAACGGCGCGTTGAATAGTTGCGCCTTCAATCTCGGGCAGATCGTGGCGGGCGGGGAACTGACCGAGGCCACCGTCAAGGCACGGCTGAGCGCCGCCGCTGCGGGCATCGGTTTGGAACCCGGTGAGATAGCCGCGACAATCGAAAGCGGCTTTCAGGCGGGCGCAAAGACACCCCGAGGGCCAAAGGCGGGCGCGGTCTATGTCGCACCGGACGCGCAGGCGGCAACCGCCGATCGACAACCGCGCCCGAACGCCCCCGACGATATTGACCTGAGCCACGACGCGCTTGCAACCGACATGGGCGCGCGCAGTTTTGACCATGACGCCCGGCACGTCGCCACATGGGGCAAATGGCTTTTCTGGGATGGCACCCGATGGCAGATCGACGACCGGCTTGACCACCTGACCCGCACCCGCGCTTACCTGCGCGACCGGGCCGAGGATTTGACGGGATGGGCCGAGCGAAAGGCCGCTGCACTCGACGAAAAAGAAGGCGACAAGCTGCGCGCATGGGCCAAGGATCAATCCCGCTGGTTGCGCAACAAGATCACCGTGGCATCGGTTGAAAGTCTCGCCAGATCGAACCCGGCAAGCGTGGCGCGCTCTGACGCTTTTGACGAAAACCGCCTTCTACTCGGGACACCCGGCGGCACGGTGGATCTGCGCACCGGGGATCTGAGACAGGCCGCACGGGGCGACATGATAACCAAGCTGACCGCCTGCGCCCCCACCGCGCCGGGGTCACGCCCGGAAAAATGGCTGACCTTCCTGCATGAGATTTTCGACGGTGACGCCGATCTGGTGGCGTTCCTGCAACGTGCGGCGGGCTATGCGCTGACCGGGCTGACGACCGAACACAAGCTGCTCTTTCTCTATGGCACAGGGCGCAACGGCAAATCGGTTTTCCTCAATACCCTGACCCATATCTGGGGCGACTATGCCCGGCGCGCGGCTGCTGAAACCTTCCTCAACAGCGCGGTCGAAAAGCACTCGACAGGCTTAGCCGGGCTACAGGGCGCGCGGCTGGTGGCGGGCAGTGAATTGCCAGTGGGCAAGACTTGGGATGAATCCGTTATCAAGGATTTGACCGGCGGGGATCGTATGACCGCCCGTTTCATGCGCGGCGACTTCTTCGACTTCGACCCTCAGATGACCCTTATGATTGCCGGAAACAATCAACCGTCTTTCCGGGGCGTAGATGAGGCGATCCGCGCCCGCGTGGCGCTGGTGCCCTTCCTTGTCACGATACCACCTGAGCGGCGCGACAAGAGCCTGTCTGATAAGCTGAGGGCCGAGGGGCCGCAAATCCTGCGATGGGCTATCGAGGGGGCGTTACAATGGCTCGACAAGGGCTTGAACGTGCCCGCCAAGGTGGCGGCGGCATCGACTGAATACATGGATGACGAGGACACGCTTGGGCAATTCCTGATCGACGAGACCGCGACAGACCCGGCGGGATTCGTCACCACCACCGATCTGCATGACCGCTTCAAATTCTGGTGTGACCGGCAGGGGCTTCACCCTTGGACGCTGCACACGCTGCGCAAGGAATTGAAATCACGCGGCTTTCAGGATCACAGGCGACCACATGGGCGCGGCTTCATTGGACTGAAAACCCGATGAATGACGCTTATGACGCTTTCGACCTTATCCACCGTATACGCGCGCACGCGCACACATGCGCGCGTATACGCCGGATATAGAGCAAAGCGTCATAAGCGTCATACCCGCCGCGATGGCACGGGAGGGGGCACCGCCCTTTTGCCAGACCGCCAGACCGGAACCGGCTGCAAAGACTTCTTCACGCATCCGCAATTCAGAAATTTGACCCCACCACGAAAGGAAAGACCATGACCGCACACAACGACCTTATCGAACACCTGCGCGACGAGGAACACACCGCAGCGGCAAACGCCATCGCGGGAAGGATTGCGGCGATTGACGGCTTGCCACAAGAGGGGCTGCGCGCCCGGTTTTGCGCCGCCGCTTTTCTGATGGCCGGGCAAGAGGTGATGCGCCGTCTCGAGGGGGACGAGTCCACCGCCCGCCAGCTGCGCCGCTTGGCTGACATGATCGAGGCGCAGGGCAAGGGGGTGCATTGATGGCCGAGACCAAAGCCCAGAGACGCCGGAACTTTCGCGCCGCACGGCTGCGCCGGAAGCTGCGCCTGCGCCAAGCAATGCTTGACCGTGGGAAACGTTATATCGTATCATCATCGCAGTGTGATTTGCCCGAGACCGGGCACGCCGTTGCCAATGCAACTGGCCACCCTTCGCCAGAGGCGCAGGAGAAAGCACCCTCAGAAACCGGGGCCGTTTTCTCTGATGAAGCGCCCCAAGATGACGAAGGGCACGACGATGAATCTTGAGAGCATGAACCTGGACGAACTGAAAACGTTGAACGTCGAGAAGCGACGTGAGGCGCGGGCGATCATCAGTGCCTTAAAAGACAACGCGAGCGAAAAAGAGCTCCGAGAGCAAGATCGCAAATTCAACGAGATCATCCTCCAAACCGACGAAATCCGGGAAGCAATCGAGTTTGCCGAACTCCGCGAGGGTAACGCAAAAAGAGAGGCACGCCGTCCAGGCTACGAACCGACAGAGGCCCGCACCGGCGAACCGGACGCGATAGAGGTTGCGACTGGCCTTATGCCGGAACAGCGGATGGCGGATTGGGCGCGAACTGAACACGCGGGCGAAGCCGAGACTTATCGAGGCCTGAGCTGCGGTCGCTTCCTTCGCGCAATGGTTCTTGGCGGGCAAACGGACCTTGAGCGCCGCGCACTTGCCGAGGGCACAGATTCCGCAGGCGGCCACACGGTTCCGACCGTTTTGAGCGCGGAACTGATCGACCTGATGCGCGCGGCTTCGGTAGTGTCGCGGGCTGGGGCGCGGACAATCCCGCTGACCAGCGACAACGCAGTCATTGCAAAGGTGGCGACCGACCCGACACCCGCCTGGCGGGCTGAGAACGCGGCTATCGCGGAATC
Organism: Roseovarius sp. MBR-51; assembly: GCF_053628575.1. Lineage (NCBI taxonomy): Bacteria > Pseudomonadati > Pseudomonadota > Alphaproteobacteria > Rhodobacterales > Roseobacteraceae > Roseovarius > Roseovarius sp. MBR-51. The sequence continues at coordinate 57,394 of NZ_JBRJGQ010000009.1, read as the reverse complement.
GGATCCTACCTTCGCAGCGGTCACGCTCGTCCCGAGATCCCTCGCGGTTCTGGTGAAAGTCTCGCGGGAACTCCTAGAGGACTCGCTCAACCTCGGAACGGAATTGCCGCGCATCCTGACAGCCGCGCTTGCACAGGAATGGGACCGCGTCGCGTTGATCGGAACTGGCACGGCGCCGCAACCGCGGGGGATCGCCAATCAATCGGGCATCCTGACGACCGCGCTTTCCGGCGCGCTTACCAGCTTCGCTCCACTGGTCACGGCGCGCACGAAATTGTTGACGGCCAATCACAGCCCGAACGCAATCATCGCGCACCCCCGAGACGAAGGGACGCTCTCTGGTCTGACAGCCACGGACGGGCAGCCGCTGATGGCACCTCGCCAGATTGCAGACCTGCCGATGCTGACCACGACGCAGATTGCGGTCGATGGCGGCGCGGGCACCGACGAATCCACGATCTTCATGGGCGATTTTACCAAGCTGCTGTTGGGCGTCAGGTCGCAGATTCGCGTCGAGATTCTGCGCGAGACCTTCGCAGGAAATCACCAATACGGCTTTGTCTGCCACATGCGCGGCGACGTCGCGGTCAGTCATGCGGCGGCCTTCCACACCACGACCGCCGTGGAGGGATAAGCCTGATCTGAATAGCGCGCTGGTGGAGACGCGATGGTTTGAGGCGGACTTCACCACAGCCCGGCGGGATCACACCTGCCGGGCACGTTACACGGGGGCTTTGATGCGGTCGAACAGCCAGACCAAAAACGGAAAGCCGGATGCCTCCCCCGAACCTGTAGTTAGGTTCAATCCGGCAAGGCGACACCCTTTCCCGCTCAGGCGGGGCGGGCAACCACAAGGGGCAGGGGGTGCATCCATCTCTGGACGCATCAAGACACGGACCGGCGGCCAAGCTCTTCAACCATAAACGTGGAGAAACACCGATGGCAAAACGAGGCAGACCGAGCGCGGCAAGCACGGCGATAACGCCGGCACAAACGCCCGTGGAGAGGCAGGCGCGCCCGGACGCTTGCTATTCATTGGCCGATGAGGGGGCGCAGGTCTGGCACGCCACGCTCGAGGCTTTGCCCGCTGACTGGATTGGGGCCGAGTCTTTGCCGATCCTTGCCGCCTATTGCCGCACGACTGTTTCGCTGCGCCGCATTGGTCAATTGATCCACCAAGCCGAGCATGGGCCGGGGGCTTTGGACCTTTCGGAATATACGATCCTGCTACGCGAACACGCGCGACAGGCGCAGGTTCTCAAAACGCTAGGCACCAGCCTGCGCCTTACGCCCCAAAGCCGTCTGAGGGCCGAGAGCGCGGCGCGCAGCGTTGATCGAAACCCCAAGGGGCCGAGGCCGTGGGAAATGTGACGCCCGACGCGCGCTTGTGGCAAGCCGTTCTCGGGGCGGCGCTGCATGACGCGGCGCAGGGCAAAGACGCTGGATGGATAGGCTCTGGCGATTTTCACATGGTTTGCGCCTTGGCGGGGCTTGACCCCGAGGCGGTGCAGGGTCGTTTCAACCCCGAGACTTACGTCAAGGCCCGCCGCGCCGCGTGACAATTTCCCCAGATCGACAAGGGCCGGGCGCGGGAATCGCCCGGCTCTTTTGTATCTGATTAATCTGACCGGACACGGCTCTCAGATTGCGGACATAGGACGGACACGAAAAAACAGGAAGGCAAACCGCTTTCGCGGTTTAACCTTAAAGCCCTGATTTTCTTGGTATTTTTGGCTCCGGCGGTAGGGATCGAACCTACGACCAATTGATTAACAGTCAACTGCTCTACCGCTGAGCTACGCCGGAACACTTGGGCCGTATAGCAACCGAGTTGGAGGAGGTCCAGAGGCTTTGTCACAAAAAATAGACTGCTTTCGTGTATACGTCAAAGGCACGCAAATGCTGTGTCGGCGTGCAGTTCACCCATTGGAATAATTCGAGATTTCTGAGTTAGATCAATGAGGTGCGCAAGTACATTTCGTCCTGCGACGGGGAGGAGATGAGCGGGAGTGTCTGCGTAGACGATCGCTGCTACTTGAGAGGCTGACTTTGGGCCCGTGTACAAGACCTCGAGAATCGCAGCCTCGCGCGCCAAACGGTGTGATATCAGCCAGTCGAGGCGCGCGGCGGGATCGTTTATGGGTCCGCCGTGACCCGGCAGAAAACGTCTTGCATCGAGGGCTTTCAGCCGCGTGCAGGACGCCATGAATTGTGTGAGGTCCCCATCTGGCGGCGAGACCAGAGAACTGGCCCAGCCCATCACCAGATCCCCTGTCAGAATTGTGTCTCCGATGCCAAAGCACAGATGATTGCCAAAATGACCGGGAGTCCAGTGCGGCGTAATCTGCCATCCGTCGCCAACGACGGACTCTCCGTCGAAGAGCAATTGATCAGGAGTAAAAGTCGCGTCCACGCCTTCTCCACCGCCGATCATACCCGTTTCGGCGAGGCGTTGCATCACAGAGCTCCGGCCAGCTCTTGCGTCGCCATAAGCGAAGACCGGTGCACCCGTTTCGTCCGAGAGACGCGCTGCCAAGGGCGAGTGATCGAGATGTGCGTGCGTGACGAGGATATGGCTGACGCTCTGTCCGGGGCCAATCGCACGCAGAATGGCCTGCAAATGCGCGGTATCATCTGGGCCAGGGTCGATTACGGCCAAGTGTCGGGTACCCAGCACGTAGGTATTAGTACCCCAAAACGTCATCGGTGACGGGTTGGGCGCAAGAATTCTCCGGAGGTCGCTCCCAAAATCTTGCGCTATGCCTACGGGGGGTCTTTTTTCTTGGTCCGTCTGCATGGCTCTTCCTTCTGGCAACCCACGCAGCTAGATTTAACCATGTCGGTTCGATGGCTCAAACCCTATATGCCCCGAAGCCTTTATGGGCGCGCGGTTCTTATCCTGCTTTTGCCGGTTATAACGCTGCTTTTGGTCGTATCTTTGGTATTTACACAAAGGCTCTTCGACGACGTCACACAGCAGATGGTAAAGACCGTGGCGCGAGAGATTCGGCTGGTGTTGGCCGAACCTGAGGGGAGCTCGGTTGCCGACATACTTGAGATCGAGCGGCGGCGCGTACCAATGTCAGAGATTCCTCTTGCAGATGAGTATGACTGGTTCGATCTGTCTGGGAATGTGGTCATCCGTGAGTTGCGAGAGTATTTCGATGATTTGGAACGCGTTTCATTGGCCGATAGCAGGTATGTCATCTTGTATTTTCAACGAGACGAGTCGGCTATCGAACTTGTATTCGACCGTCGTCGAGTATCAGCGCGCAGACCCTATCAAGTTCTTGTAAATCTTGCATTTTATGGGATTTTGATGACAGTTGTTTCGTATGTTTACATGCGCAAACAACTGCGGCCAATCACGCGCCTTGCAGAGGCGGCAGAGGCGTTTGGGCGCGGCCGGCATGTAGCCTACCGCCCGGCAGGTGCCATAGAGGTGCGCGCTGCGGGCAACGCGTTTCTTGATATGCGCGCTCGGTTGGAACGACAGATCGAACAACGCACCTTAATGCTGTCGGGCGTCAGCCACGACTTGCGCACCCCGTTGACCCGACTTCGGTTAGGCCTTGCGATGTTGGATCACGAAGAAGCCGCGCCAATGTTGCGCGATGTGGTGGATATGGAGAGATTGCTCGATGGCTTTTTGGCCTTTGCCCGTGGTGCGCATGAAGGCGAAGCTGAGCCCGTCGATCCAATTGATCTCGTGAGGCAAATTGTCGAGGATGCGCGACGGGCGCAGGTTCCTGTGACGCTGGTTGAGACGCGCGGAGAGGGAAATATTGCTCTGCGGCCAGCGAACATCCGAAGAGCTGTTGAAAATCTGATCAACAATGCTGTGCGCTATGGGTCGCGAGCCGAGGTTTCTGTCGTTATGACAGAAAAATCCCTGCGCATCCGGGTGGAAGATGATGGACCTGGTATTCCGCCTGATAGCCGGGGCGACGCCATCAAACCGTTTACGCGTCTGGAGCCTGCGCGCAATCAGAATCGTGGCATGGGAGTCGGCTTGGGTTTATCAATTGTTTTGGATGTGGCGCGGGCACATGGTGGTACGTTGCGATTGGGCGAAAGTGTGCGTTTGGGCGGCTTGTGCGCTGATATTGTGATCGCTCGGTGACGCGCAATCGGGACGGATCATAGTTCATTCTGAAATGAATCAAATTCGATGCAGACCATCCACACCATAGGTGGCGCTTGACGGGCCACCTATGCCGATAGAAAATCTTTTAATATAAGTAGGTTAGCTTGCGCGCCGCTCATCGAAGCTGAGTGCGATAAAGCTAGGCAGATGATCGCCCAAGCCCACAACACGAGGACCACCAGCTTGATCCTGCCGTCCACGACCACCGCTGTTCCCACCGCCTTGCCGCGGGCCTCGCTCTTGCGGGCGCTCGCTCTGGCGTTCTTGTGAACGTTCGGGTTGACTCTCTTGGCGAGGAGCCGGTCGTTCCGAGATTGTCGCGCGCTGCTCGGGTTTGACAGCCATCACTTCCGCGACAGGCTCTGCAGGATTTAGCGCGGGCAGGGGGGCGTTGTCGGACTTTCCTTTGCTGCGGCTCGCAGTACGCGACCGGCGGGGCTTGGCGGGGCGCTCGTCACTGCCTTGCGGAGGCTCTGCGTTGGTTGTCGGTGCGCCCAGGGTAACGGGGCTCTCAACCCGAGGAATTTCCTTTTGAAGCAAGGCTTCAACGCCTGCGAGGTTCTTTTCGTCACGCGGGTTACAGATCATCAACGCCTTGCCGGCGCGACCGGCGCGGCCGGTGCGGCCGATGCGGTGAACGTAGTCTTCGGCATGGCTGGGGACGTCAAAGTTGAAAACATGGCTGACGGCGGGGACATCGAGTCCACGCGCGGCGACATCCGATGCAATGAGAAAACGCAAGGTGCCAGCACGGAAGCCGTCAAGGGTGCGTGTGCGTTGGCTCTGTTCCAGATCGCCGTGGATGGGGGCTGCGTCATAACCGTATTTCATCAAGGACTTAGCGACCACATCTACATCAACCTTGCGGTTGCAGAAGATGATTGCATTGCTACAGGCCTCGCCTTCACGGTCAATCAATGCGCGCAGAAGCCTGCGCTTTTCGCTATCTGCGTTCTCGCGGCGTGTCGGCTTGAACATGACCACGCCCTGTTCGATGGTCTCGGACGCGGTGGCCTGTCGCGCAACCTCGACGCGGGCGGGGTTCGACAGGAAGGTATTGGTGATGCGCTCGATCTCAGGCGCCATCGTGGCCGAAAAGAAAAGCGTCTGGCGCGTGAAGGGTGTGAGGCTGAAAATCCGTTCAATATCAGGGATGAAACCCATGTCGAGCATGCGGTCGGCCTCGTCTACGACCATGATTTGGACACCGGTCAGCAAGAGCTTGCCACGCTCGAAATGATCGAGCAGGCGGCCCGGTGTAGCAATCAGAACATCCACGCCCTTGTCGATCAGTTTGTCCTGTTCCTTGAAGCTGACACCGCCGATAAGCAGCGCTTTTGTGAGCTTTAAGTGCTTGGAATATGTATTAAAATTCTCAGCCACCTGGGCTGCGAGTTCGCGTGTCGGGCACAGAACCAGACTGCGTGGCATCCGGGCGCGGGCGCGGCCGCGGGACAGCAGTGACAGCATCGGCAGCGTGAAGCTGGCGGTTTTGCCGGTGCCGGTTTGGGCGATCCCTAGGACGTCGCGGCCTTGCAGCGCGTGGGGGATGGCTTCGGCCTGAATGGGGGTCGGGGTCTCGTAACCAGCCTCTTCGATGGCTTTAAGGACCTTGGGATTCAGGTTCAGATCAGAAAATTTTGTCATGTGTATCCGTGGTTTACGGACACAATCCTGGCCCGTACGTCTGGCGCGGGTTCGGGCCCCTCATGGGCCTGTGGTTCTCCACATGGATGACCCGCTGCGCAGCACTTACCTGAGATCGGCGCCAGCGTCAATGCATCGCATTTTCTTGGCAACAATACCGGGGTTCAAACCGGAGATTATGATTTTAATGGAAACACTTACGCATGGTTTGGAAAGTGGCGCGCGCGTTTGGTGTCGAGGTCGAGAATGATCGAGTGCAGGTGTCCAAAAGAGGCAAGTCGATGTCGCAGATCCGGGGTGGCGGTGCAGACTTCGGTGAAGAAGCGACGGAGGGCCAGTTCACCGCCATCAGCCTCCAGCATCTGAAAAAACTCATGCATATTAAAGGCATAGCCGTCGGAGTGGGGGGCGGGCTTCAATTCGGCGCGATAAGAGCCTTGGGCGAGACGGTAGCGATAGGCGGCGAGCCAGTGATCCCATGTGGCTGCATGGTGATGGCAGAGACGCAGTTCATGTAATTCCTCAGCTTTGTCGTCCATCTCTTTGTTTATAAACGCATTGTGGATACGAAGACTGATATCGGGTAGGCCTGTGCGGACAAAGACCTTGCCTGCGACATGGCTGAGAAACCCGCCATTCAGGTAGGGGCCATAGGTGGGATAAATGGCGTTGGTTTGCGCCCGTCTTTCGGCCTGAGAGAGGGCGCAGGACTTGTAAGCTCTGTAAGGTTCGGCGTCGATTTTGTAAGGTTCAGGGGCGAGCGCCTCGACCGGGCGGACGCGGGCGCTGAGCCGGTTCGGCGCGACCCGCGCCAGACGGTCCGCGATGGGGATTTCGGACCAGAGGAATTCGTCGACGTCGATATGCGCCAGCCAATCGACCTGCGGGCGTTTGGTGAGGCAATGGGTGGCGTTGAGGCTCTGGCGCGGTTGGTGTTTCTCGGGGCGACCCTGACGCGACCTGCGCCGCCAGTAGTCATCATCACAGAGGATGACCCGGCATTTGGGATGGGCGCGCAGAACGGCCTCGGCCTGTGGGTCGGGGGCGTCGAGATAGACATGCACGCGGTGCGCGCCCAGATCGAGATGATGGGCGGCGAAAGTGAGGATGTCACGGGTGGGGGCCTTGATCGTGGCGACCACGCCCCAGGTGGGTGCTGCGTTCATGCGCGCAGAATGCTGTCAGCGCGTAGCGCGCGCAAGGGTCGTTAATCGAACTTGCGCGAGGGGGCGAGAACCGTGGCTTCGCCGATCAACACCTTTTTGCCATTCACCAGACAGCGGCAGTCGAGTTGCACGCGACGTTTGCCGTGGTCGATGCCGATCACTTCAACCTCGGCATGGACCATGTCGCCGGGGCGCACGGGAGCGAGGAATTTAAGGGTTTGACCCATGTAGACGGTGCCGTGTCCCGGAAGTTGCTCGCCGATCACCGCAGAGATGAGGCCAGCGGTCAGCATGCCATGCGCGATGCGTCCCTCGAAGATCGTGTCCTGAGCATAGGCGTCATCCAGATGCACCGGGTTTCGGTCAGTCGAGACTTCGGCAAACAGCTCGATGTCGCGGTCAGTCACGACTTTGCGCAGATGGCGGGTCATGCCCATCTCGATGTCTTCGATACAGATCGTGCCGCGCGGCATATTGTCCAACATTCGCCCCTCCAACAGGTTTGGTGCGTAATTATCAGGCTGTATTGTGCCTCAAGTTGGAATTTTATTACTTTGCGGATGCAGAAAGATCAAGTGTTTTCTCTCAGCGCAAGAATCCGATTGTGAAGGTGGGTGAGGATTTTTCCTTTGCAAGATAATCGGTTAGCGCTGATTCATCCGGTTGGTGCGACGTTTTGGTCTCAGTCGCGGCCAATCCGCCGGAGATGAAGAGAGAATCGATGTCCTCACCCATGGCACCGGCCACATCGGTATGCACCCCGTCGCCAATGGCGAGGATGCGGGCATTCTCGACATCGCGGCCAAGGGCCAAAAGGCGGCGGCGGGCGAGGTCATAGATGGGGGGATGCGGTTTGCCGAAATAAAGGCTCTCACCGCCCATTTCGGTATAGAGCCGGGCCAGAGCGCCCGCACACCATTCCCGCACCTCACCACGATCCACCACGATATCGGGATTGGCGCAGAGGAGTTTCAGGCCCTTCTGTTTGGCATAGAGGAACTGTGGGCGCATCTCGGCGGGATCGGCAAGCGGATCGAAGGGGCCGATGCAGACGATGCCTTCGGCCTCTTCCAAGGGCACGCGGGCGATGGGCACGGGGTTTTCGATGAGGTGCAGCGGATCGAAAAAGCGATCATCGAAGGGCTGACCGATGAACCAGACCTTTTCTCCGACCGCGCCCTGAAACATCGCAGCGCGGGCGCTGTCGCCGGAGGTGGCAATGCTATCCCATGCGTCGCGGGGTACGCCGAAGCCATCGAGTTGTTTTTCCACGCCGCCGCGCGCGCGGGGCGAGTTGGTGACGAGCACCACGGTGCCGCCGTCTGCACGGTAGGATTGAAGGGCGGCGACGGCCTCCGGCAGGGCGCGCACGCCGTCATGCACGCAGCCCCAAAGATCGACAAAGAGCGCGTCATACTCTGTGGAAATGTCGCTGAGGGCGGTGATGATGCGGGTCATGGGCGGCTCCTTGTCTGCGGTCGGTGGCTGAGGTCGGCGCAGATATGGCAGGGCGCGTGCGCTTTGGCCAGCGGCGGCGTTGAGTATTATGACCAAGAAAAAGCGGGGGCGCCTTAGAGCCCGTGCGGGCGCACGATGTGGTAATCGCCGCTGAGATAGGTGAGTGGCTTCTGTCCGGCGTTGGTGAGGGCCATGACGGTGCCGATGCAGATGGCGTGGCTGCCATGGGTGATGCGATCTGTGAGCCGGCAGGAGAAGGCGGTGGCGCGCGGCAGCACAGGGCCTTCGGGCCGGGGGGTGTAGTTGAGGCCGAGAAAGCGCTCGGCGGGATTGTCGGGCGACGGTCCGGCAAAGGCACGCGCCACTTCGACCGCATCCTCGGACAGGACATTGACGCAGAAGGCCGCATTCTCGATGACGCTGCGTGCGATCCGGCTGTCGGAGCGCAGGCAGATCAGGACCGAAGGCGGATCGGCGGAAAGCGAGGAAAAGGCGCTGACCGTGGCCCCCGCGAGGCCTGCCACCCCGTCCGTGGTCACGACGGTGACTGTCGCCGCCACCTGTCGCATGGCGGCGAGAAAGGCGTCGCGCTCAACGCTGAGGGTGTCTGAAGTCACGCGCGTCTCTCCTGTCGGGGTCCGGGGTCTTTGGGTAACGCCGAAATGTGGCGGGGTAAAGGAAATCCCGTGCCCGGGGATCAGGTAGCGTGGTGTTACCTGCTTTCAAACCGCACCGGCGACGGGACATGAAAAAACCACGCAAGCCGGGGCCTGCGTGGTCAGGGGGACGGTTGGTCCGTCCTTGGTGTGTCTATTTTATGATGGTCTCTGGACCCATGACCGCATTGGGCAGGACGGTCGAAATCCAGGGCACATAGGTGATGATGATCAGGAACACGAAGAGCACGGCGAGGAAGGGCAGGGCGGCGCGCACCACCGCCATCATCGGCATGCCGGCCACGCCGGAGGTCACGAAGAGGTTGAGACCGACGGGGGGCGTGATCATGCCGATTTCCATGTTCACCACCATGATGATGCCAAGGTGAATGGGGTCGATGCCCAGTTCGATGGCGATGGGAAAGACGAGCGGGGCGACGATCACCAAAAGGCCCGACGGTTCCATGAACTGTCCGCCGATGAGCAGGATCACGTTGACCACGATGAGGAAAGTCACAGGCCCCAGTCCCGCGCCGAGCATGGCGTTGGCGATGTGTTGGGGGATCTGTTCCTCGGTCAGCACATGTTTGAGGATGAGCGCGTTGGCGATCACGAACATGAGCATCACGGTCAGTTTGCCCGCATCGAGCAGCGTCTTGCGGGTGTCACGGTGGAAGAAGGCGGTGACGAGCGCCGTGGGGCGTTGGAGGAGCGTGAGCGGGGCTTGCCCGTCGCCACGCGCCAGCGGGCCCATGTCGCGGTAGATGAAGGACGCGACGAAGAAGGCGTAGACTGCGGCGACCGCCGCCGCCTCGGTCGGGGTGAAGATCGCGCCGGTGAGGCCAGGGATGCCATAGATCCCCACCATGATGATGACGATCAGCAAGAGGCCCCAAGCCGCGTCGCGGAAGCTGTCGAAAATCTCGCGCCAGCCGCGCCATTCGCCCTGTGGCATGTTCTTGATCTTGGCGATGACATAGATGGTGATCATCAACATCGAACCCGCCAGAAGCCCTGGCAGAACGCCGGCGAGGAACATCCGACCCACCGAGACATCGGTGGCGCTGGCGTAGACCACCATGACGATAGAGGGAGGAATGAGGATGCCAAGCGTGCCCGCGTTACAGATTACGCCAGCGGCGAATTCCTTGGTGTAGCCCATCTGGCGCATGGCGGCTATGACGATTGTGCCGATGGCGACCACAGTGGCGGGTGACGAGCCCGAGAGGGCGGCGAACATCATGCAGGCCAGCACCCCGGCGATGGCGAGGCCGCCGGGCAGGTGCCCGACGCAGGCGATGGCAAAGCGGATGATGCGTTGCGCCACGCCGCCGGTGGACATGAAGGAGGACGCCAGCACGAAGAACGGGATCGCGAGCAGAGTGTAGTGACCGACGAAGGCGTTGAGCAGCGTGCCCGCAATCGAGGCCAGAGAGGTGTCGGAATAGATCAGCATGAAGAGCGTGGAACTGAGACCGAGCGAGATGGCGATTGGCACGCCGATCAGCATCAGGCCGACAACCATGGTGAAGAGCAGGGCGACATCCATCAGTTGTGCCCTCCATCGGCGTTACGCGCATGGGCGGCGCGGAGTTCCTCGATCTCGTCTTCGACCTCGTGGCTGGCAATCAGGCGGTCGCTCTTGCCGGTCCAGATGGCGATGGCGGCTTGGGTAAAGCGCAGCACGAGCAGGAAGGCCGAGAGCGGCAGCACGAGATAGGGCACCACTTTGGGCAATTTCTTGTAGGTGTCGCCGTAGTTGATCAGGTCTTCGAGAAAGCGGAAGACGGAGAGCATGGGCACGTCCTGTACCTCGTAAAAGCTCTGGGAGCGGGCGGTGGTGTCAAAGCCGGTCGGAACCCAGCGCCCGGAGGTGGGGGGCAGGTCGGCGAAGACCGCCCAATAGTCATAGCACCCCTTGAGGAGCAGCAGCGAGAACGCAAGGCAGGACGCGACCGCAAGCAGGCCCACGAGGCGCCGCGCGGGGACCGAGAGCAGGTTGATCACGGCGTCAACGCCCAGATGCGCATGTTTTTTGACCGCGTAGGAGGCGCCCAAGAGGACGAGCCAACCGAACATGAACACGGTCAGTTCGAGCGCCCAGAGAATATTCATGTTGAACACATATCGCGCGACGACATTGGCAAAGGTTAACAACGTCATCATTCCCAGGAGCGCGGCGATCACCGTCTCCTCGATATGGTCGATTAGCCCAGTCTTGTGCTGCATCGTCCCATTCCCAAATTTTCTGAGTGTGTCGCACTTCGGGCGGGTCATTCAAAAACCCGCCCGATGCGCCTAGCGGTCCGCCCGGCAGAGGGGCGGGCCGCACAATTCAAGCCGGATCAGGAGCTTTCGTTCGACGCCACAGCGGCGTCGATGTTCTGCTGACCGACATCTTCCTTGAACTGCTCCCAAACCGGTTTCATGGCTTCAACCCATTTGTTGCGCTGTTCCGGGGTCAGTTGCCGCACCACGCCACCGGCGTCGACGATGGCCTGTTTGGCCTCTTCATCAACCCGGGTGGACTCGGCGTTACGCAGAGTGGTCACCTCAGCCACGATGGTCAGGAACTGGTCGCGAACATCGGCATCTAGGCTATCGAGGAAATCGACGCTGGCCACGACGAGATAGTCGATGATGCCATGGTTGGTCTCGGTGGTGCCGTCCTGCACCTCAAAGAACTTTTGCCCGTAGATGTTGGACCAGGTGTTTTCCTGGCCGTCCACAACGCCCTGCTGAAGCGCGCCGTAGACCTCGGAAAACGCCATTTTCTGCGGGCTGCCGCCGATGGCTTCCATCTGAGCGACCAGCACGTCAGAGGACTGCACACGGAATTTCAAGCCGTTGGCATCCGAGGGTTCGATCAGGGGCTTGTTGGCCGACATCTGCTTCATGCCATTGTGCCAATAGGCCAGACCCTGAAGGCCGCGGCGCTGCATCGAATCGAGCATTGCCTGTCCAGTCTCGGAGGCCTGAAAGCGGTCAACGGCTGCCACGTCGGTGAAGAGGAAGGGCAGGTCGAAGAGACTGAATTGCGTGGTGAACTTCTCAAACTTCGAGAGCGAGGGCGCGGCGAGTTGCACATCGCCCTGAAGCATCGCCTCAAGCACCTTGTCATCGTCATAGAGGGTGGAGTTGGGGAACACCTCCATGCACATCTTGCCGTTCATTTCCTCGTTGACGCGGGTTTGCAGCAAGGAGGCGGCGATGCCTTTGGGGTGCTTGTCGGTGTTGGTGACGTGGCTGAACTTGACGACGATTTCGCCATCTTCGCAGGACGCCATGGCGGCGCCTGCGCCTACGGTCAGGGCCAATGCCGAGACGGCAGCGGTCAGGAATTTCATGTGGGTCTCCTCCCAAGTGGTCATGTTTTGGACTGCGCCCAAGCGGGGCACGGTGGTGACATGGTGAGAGAAAGCGGTTTCCCGCTCAAGGATTTGTATGATTCCTGAGCGTGATGCCTGTTTTATGACGGATTTACAGAGGGTTGTGCGGCATTATCGGGGTAGCGGGTTTGCGCTCTGTGCATGGCTTGTGCGAAATTTCGCACAGGCAATTCGGACGTTGTGCGGAATTTCGCACAGATTCCGTCGGGTTCAGCGCCGGTAATCCTCGGGGCGAATCCCGTATCGTGTCAGCTTGTCGTAGAAGGTCTTGCGCGGCAGTTTGAGCGCCTGCGCCGCCTGTGCCGCGCGCCCGTTCTGACGCCCCAAGGCGGCGATCAGGAGCGAGCGTTCAACCCGCGCCATCTGTTCGGCCAATCCCAGTTCGGCCGCCTCTGCGGCGCTGTCGGGCATGCCCAGCACAAAGCGCATGGCCGCAGACATGAGGGAGCGGGCATTGCCCGGCCAATCCTGCGCCATCAGCGCCGCCAGATGGTCCGGACCGATTTCGGGGGCGGAGAGTCCGGCCTGTTCGGCGGCTTGCGCGACATAGTGGCGAAAGAGCACGGGGATATCCTCGGGGCGTTCCGAGAGCGCGGGGATGCGGACGCGCATGACCTCGAGCCGGTAGTAGAGATCGGCATTGAAGCGGCCGGCGCGCGCCGCCTCTTCGAGATCGGCGGTGCTGCCAGCGATGAGCCGTGTCTCGGAGCCGGATTCCATCCGGTCGAGGAGGGCATATTGGCTGTCCATCGGCAGGGCCGGGATTTCGTCCAGAAAGAGCGTGCCGCCGTGTGCCTCGTGCAGGGCCGTATCGAGGTCGCGGGGGTCGAGCCGGGCCGCCGCACGTTTCACAAAGGAGCCACCGGCGCGCGGTGACATCAGATGAATGACCTCGGCCACCTTGGAGACACCCGCGCCCGGCGGGCCGATCACCAGCACTTCGGTGCCTGTGCGGGCCGCCTGCCGCACGGTCTGGCGCATGTCCTCGGCGATGCGCGAGGTGCCAAAGAGCATCCGCGCCGCCGGATCACCGGTTTCAAGCTGGGCCTTGAGTCGGCGGTTTTCCAGCACCAGCGCGCGGTTCTTCAAGGCGCGGTCCAACACGGGGATGAGGGCATCGGGCGCGCAGGGCTTTTCGAGGAAATCAAAGGCCCCCTGACCCATCGCCTTGACGGCCATGGGAATGTCGCCCTCGCCGGTGAGCAGGATCACCGGCAGTTCGTCATCAAGCGCGCGGGTATGGGCCAGCAGGTGAAAGCCGTCGCGCCCCGGCATGCGGATGTCCGAGAGGATCACACCTGCGAAATCGCGGCTGATGTGATCCTTGGCCTCGATGAAGGAGCCGGCGGCGCGCACGGAGTATTCAGCCAGGTCCAAGGTCTGACAGAGGGCCTCGCGGACGGGTTTGTCATCATCGACCACCAGAACCTTGCGGATCATGCGGCACCTTTCTTGACTTGGGCGTGGTCCGTCCATGGCTCCAATGCCACGGTGAATTCCGCGCCGGTTTCGGTGTTGCGGCCTGTGATCTGTCCACCGAAACTCTGAACAAGCCCGTAAGAGATCGACAGGCCAAGTCCCATGCCTTCGCCATCGCCCACGAGTTTGGTGGAATAGAAGGGGTCGAAGATCTTTTCCGGTTCCTGAATGCCGGGGCCGGTGTCGCGCACGCAGAGGGTGACGGGGGCACCGGGGATGAGGGTGAGGGTGAGGCGTTTGTCGGTGCTCTTGGCCATGGCGTCGGCGGCATTGGTGATGAGATTGACCATCACCTGACCCAGCCGCACCTCGCCGCCGCGCACCCAGACGGGGGCGGGGGGCGTCTGCCAGTCGAGGGTGATGGCATCGGCCGTGAGGCGTGCGCTGGTCATCTCGAGGGCGGTGTCGATCACGCGGGCCATGTCGACGCGGCCCATCGGTTCGTTTTCATTGCGCACGAAGGCGCGCAGGTTGCGGATGATACGGCTCATGCGGTGGGCCATCTCGTCGATGCGGCTGAGGTTCTCGGCGGCGCGGTCGGGTTCCCCGCGGTGCAGGAACGCGCCGCCATTGGCAGCGAATTGGCGGATCGCCATCAGGGGCTGGTTGAGTTCGTGGCTGATGCCCGCGCTCATCTTGCCCAGGGCGCTGAGCTTGCCCGCCTGCACCAGTTCGGCCTGCGCGCGTTTGAGGGCGGCCTCGGCCTCTTGGCGCTCGCGGATTTCGTGGCGCAGTGCAAGATTGGTGCGGGTGAGGGTGGCGGTGCGCTCGGCCACGCGCCCCTCAAGCTGGGCATTGGCGCGGGCGAGCGTTCGGCGGCGTTCCTGTGCGAGATAGAGCAGCGCGCCAAAGAAGAGGAGCACGCCCGCCACCGCGCCCGCCTGAAGCCCCGCGATGCGGCGGGCGGGGGCGACATTCACCAGCGCTGCACCGGTCATGCCGATGCGCGGCAGGGTCTGGCTGACCTGAAGGGCGCGGCGTGGCAGATAGGGGCCAAGGTCGATCTGCCAGATTTCATACCCGGTCGTGAGGCTGCGGGAAAAGGGGATGGGTGCGCCATTGAGGGGGACCAGCACCGTGTCTTGGGGCACCTTGCGCCAGCCCAAAAGTTCCGAGCGGTTGGACATGAAGACCCGCCCGCGGTCGTCGACCAGAAACACCGCCGTTTGCAGCCCGCGCCATCCGAATTCGACATTCTCGGCGTCAGCAATGGCGACGAGCGCGCCGCGCACCTTGCCATCGGAGCCGAATGAAGGAGCGGCGAAGTGAAACAGCCGCTCGGTGCCATCGGCGCTCATGGTATGGGCAGTTCCAAGCGCGCCGTCCATGGCGCGCAGGAATGGCGCGGACGTGGCCAGCCCCTCGGGCAGGCGCGTGCCGGTGCCCGCCAGCAGATTGCCGCCCCGGTCGACGTAATAGAGCCCGGCGGCACCGGTGCGGTCGGCGGAGGCGGTGAGCAGGCGGCGGGCGGCGGAATCCTGATGCCGGGCATCGGGGCGGTTCAGGGCGGTCAAGGTGGGATGATCGGCCAGCGCCACCGCCTGATCCCGGTAGCGTTGGAGGTCCGACACAAGCCCGCCCAGCACCAGCGCCATATCGGCGCTGCCGCGTCGCGCCAGATCGGAGAGCGCTGCGCGATAGCCATAATGCCAGAGCGTGCCGCTGATCAGGACGACCATCAGCAGGAAGGGCGCGACAATCACGATGAGGGGCGACTTGGGAAACATGGCGTGCAATCTACCAGCGCCCCCAGGCTGTTGACCAGCGGGAATACCTGTTTCAGGCGTGCCCGGCCTCGGATGAGAGCATCAGGGGTGAGATGCCCAATCGGGTGAGCGCCGTTTCCCATTTGGCCGCGTCGGGCGTGTCAAACACCAATTGTGAGTCGGCATCACAGGTGAGCCAGCCGTTTTGCGCCAGTTCGGATTCGAGCTGCCCCGGCCCCCAGCCCGAATAGCCGAGCGCCAGCAGCGCGCGTGCGGGGCCTGCGCCGCGGGCCATATCCTCTAGAATGTCGAGCGTGGCGGTCATCGCGAAGTCATCGTTCACGTCGAGCGAAGAGATGGGTGACCGATAGCCCGGGTCATGCAGGACAAAGCCGCGCCCATGTTCAACCGGGCCACCGAAATGTACCGGCAGGTTGCGAGTCTGGCGGGTGTGGGAAATCGAGAGTTGCTCGAGAAGGTCGCGCATTCTGAGATCCTGCGTCGGTTTGTTGACGATCAGGCCCATCGCTCCGTCTGAGGAATAGGCGCAGAGCAGCACGACGGAATGCGCAAAGCGCGGATCGCCCATGCCGGGCATGGCGATGAGCAATTTCCCTGTCAGATCCATATCCGGGTGGGCATGTGTCACGGGCGGCCTCTGTGCTGTCCTCCCTTGAAAATGGGGTGAGCGGGCAAGGGGTGCAAGCAATCTCTTCACAGTCTGGCAAGAATTCTCGCTCGATTGTGAGTTGGCAATTGGCGCAGAATACCCCATTTCAAAGTCATGATAAAATCTATCGCTCTCTTTTTCATGGCAAGCCTGTGGCTCGTCCTGCCTCTCGACCGGGCGCGGGCGCAGGACAATATGGTGAGTGTCAGTGTCTTGCCGGGATGGCAGATGGCTGATGGCACCCATATTGCGGCGCTCAAATTCGTGCTGGCGGATGGGTGGAAGACCTATTGGCGTGCGCCCGGAGAGGCGGGGATTCCGCCGCAGTTCGATTGGCGCGGGTCAGCGAATCTGGCGCGGGCCGAGATCGAGTGGCCCACGCCAAAGCAGACCGTGACCAATGGCATGCGCACCATTGGATATGAGCATGTCTTGGTTTTGCCCGTACGCCTGACACCGGCGCGTGTTGGGCAACCGATCACATTGAGCGCGGAGATGGACATTGGGGTTTGCAGCGATATTTGCGTGCCAATGAGCCTGTCAGTGTCGCAGCGATTGGACGGGGTCGCGAAGCAACCCGATCCGCAGATCGCAGCGGCCTTGGCTGCGCGGCCCTATACGCAGTCCGAGGCGGGCGTGGGGCGCGTGGTGTGCAAGGTGTCGCCGATCGAAGGGGGCGTTCATCTGGTGGCCGAAGTCGATGTCTCTGCGATGGGATCGCAGGAATTGGTCGTGGTCGAGACCGGCAATCCCGCTCTGTGGGTGACACAGGCGACACATGAGCGACGCGGCAACCGTCTGCGGGCCGAGATGGATATATTTCACGCGGAGGGCCGTGGGTTCATGCTTGATCGAGGTGGCCTGCGGCTTACGATACTGAGCACGGGCGATGCGGTGGATATTCAGGGCTGTCCGGCGGGATAGGGGCGGTCTCTAGACCGAGCGCGCGCGCAGCGGGCGGCCATCGGGCAGCGAGATATTGGCCACCTGCTCGGAAATCGGATCATTGACCAGAGGATGCGCCTGCGCGCGGAACTCTTGGGGGTCGCGCATTTTCTGCCAGCGGTTGCCGACATAGACTTCGAGCCCGGTGAAGGCGGCCTTGTATCCCATTTTCGAACTGCCGGGCACCCAATAGCCCAAGTAAACATAAGGCAGGCCGTTTTCGCGTGCGATTTCGATGTGATCGAGGATCACATAGGTGCCAAGCGACTCGCGGGTGCGGTCAGGCTCGTAGAAGGAGTAGACCATGCTGACCCCGTCATCGAGAATGTCGGTGAGGCACACGGCGATCAGCGCGCCGGTCTCGGCCTCGGTATATTCCACGACGCGTGTGCGGATCGGGGTTTCCTCGACCATTGCGGCGAATTCGAACGTATCCATATCAGCCATGCCGCCAGTCGCGTGGCGGCTTTCGAGGTAGCGGCGAAAGAGGCTGTATTGATCCTCGGTTGCCCAAGGTGAGGTGGCGCGGCGTCTCAGGCCCTCGTTGCGGCGCAGGGTGCGGCGCTGGCTCTTGGAGGTGGTGAACTCTGCCACGTTGATCCGTGCCGAAAGGCAGGCGGCGCAATCGGCGCAGGACGGGCGGTAGAGCACGTTTTGCGAGCGTCGAAAGCCTTGTTTGGAGAGCCCGTCATTCAGACGCTGCGCGCCCTCGCCTTGCAGGGCGGTGAACAGCTTGCGCTCCATCCGGCCCGGCAAATACGGGCAGGGTTGCGGTGCCGTCACATAGAATTGGGGCGCGATGGGAAGTGTGTGCCGCATGGTCGATCCGCTGTCTGTCTTAGGCGGACGATAACAATGATATCGGCCCCCGCCAAGGGGCTTGTCACGGCTGCGTTACACAGCGCGCTATGCGGCGGCGCGGCGGTTGATCGCGACTGATCCAAGCACCCGGTCGGTGAGGCCCTGCGCACGGTCACCGGTAAGCATGAGCACGACTGATACGACTTGAAGAATAGGAATGGCGAAGGAAACCGTGAGGCCAAGGGTGTGCAGAAAAGCCTGCGAAAGATCAAAGCGCGCACCTGTGGCGTCGCGGAACTCGATGGCCGTGAGGCGCATGCCCCAAGTGGCAGAGCCGCGCGCAATGGTCGCGACGCGGTATGCAAAGCCCACCACGGCCATGAGAATAGGAAAGAAGAAGAGGCCGGTGAACGCCGTGAAGGGCACAATCAGCAGGCTGATCCCTATGATCACGACCGTATCCACGACAAAGGCCACAAGCCGTTTGACCGGCACATCGGCGTAGAACTCCGGTTGGGTGTCTGGGTTGGGCAGATGCCAGCTTGTGTCGGTCATGGTCGTGATACGGGTCCTTGTTGAGCCCTCAAGGTTGGGGGCGTGGGCGCGGTTTGCAAGGGGTCAGGTGGTGAAATCCGCCAGATCGCCACCGCTGAGGCGCAAGAGGTCCCGAGGATCTATGCCGAAGAGGTGGCGCGGTGTACCGGCGGCGGCCCAGACCTGTGGAAAGGTCAGGAGATGCGGATCAAAGAATGCGCGTGGAGCGATGAGATGGCCCAAAGGCGAGACGCCACCGATGGCAAAGCCGGTTTGCGCGCGGATGAGGGCGGCGTCGGCCTTGCCCAGAGGTTCGTCTGCCAGCGTGGAGGCGCGGGTATCGCACACGCGGTTGGCGCCAGAGGTGACAAAGAGCAGCGCCGCGCCGCTGGTCTCGCCGCGAAACATGATGGATTTGGCGATCTGCGCGATGTCACAGCCCACGAGGTCGGCGGCCATCTGCGCCGTCGTGGCGTCGCCGATCTCAACCGGTGTGATGTCGAGCCCGGCGGCTTGCAGGGCCATGGTCACGCGTTTGAGGCTCTTGCTCATGATCTTCTCCGGATTTTTTCACAGTATTTCAGGCGCGTGGGGCATTGACCAGCCTTGCGCGGCTTGTATCACTCGGACCATGAGTTTTAGCAATCGCCTGACCCGCCTGCCATATGCCTTTGATCCTGCCGAGGGAGAGGAGGCGCGTGCCGCCTTGCCCGACCTTGACCCCAAGCTGTCGGATCTGGTGGCGGGGGCGGCGGGGTGCAGTCCGTTTCTCAAATCGCTGATCCTGCAAGAGGCGGGGTGGCTGGAGAGGGCATTTGACGATCCTGAAGCGGCCTTGGCCGAACTCTTTGCGGCGTTGAAGGATACCCCGGCGGAGCGTCTGGGGTCTGCGTTGCGCGAGGGCAAGCGGCGGGTGGCGCTGATCACCGGGCTGGCCGATCTGGGGGGCGTTTGGCCCTTGGAAGGGGTGACGGGCCATTTGACGGATTTTGCCGATCTGGCCTGTGATCTGGCGCTGAAAGCGGCACTGGCGGCAGAAATCAAGCGCGGCAAACTGCCGGGGATGTCCGAGGCGGATATTGCCACGGGTGCCGGGATGGTGGTGCTGGCGATGGGCAAGATGGGCGCGCATGAGCTGAATTACAGCTCTGATATAGACCTCATTTGTCTCTTTGATGAAACGCGGCTGGAGCGTGAGGATTTCCACGAGGCGCGCGCGTCGTATGTGCGGGCCACGCGCAAGATGTCGGCCATGCTGAACGACCGCACCGCCGAGGGGTATGTGTTTCGCACCGATCTGCGGCTGCGCCCTGATTCGGGCGTCACACCCGTTTGCATGGCGATGGCGGCGGCAGAGACCTATTACGAGAGCCTAGGGCGCACATGGGAGCGGGCGGCCTATATCAAGGCGCGGCCCTGTGCGGGGGATATCGAGGCGGGAGCGCGGTTTCTGCGCACGCTCAAGCCCTTTGTCTGGCGCAAGCATCTGGATTTTGCCGCCATCGAGGATGCCCATAACATGCGGCTGGCCATTCGCGAGCATAAGGGGCTGGGCGGCACGCTCTGCCTTGAGGGGCATAACATGAAGCTGGGGCGCGGCGGGATTCGCGAGATCGAGTTCTTTACGCAGACCCGGCAGTTGATCGCGGGCGGGCGCGATGCCGATCTGCGGGTGCGAGGCACGGTCGAGGGGCTGGCGCGGCTGGCCGAGAAAGGCTGGGTGCCGGAGGCGGCGGCGGACACGTTGACGGGGCATTACCGCTTTCACCGCGAGGTCGAACACCGGGTGCAGATGTTGCGCGATGCACAGACGCATTTGCTGCCCAATTCGGCGGAGGAGTTTGATCGGCTGGCAGCCTTTATGGGGCGAGAGACGGCCGAGTTGCGCGCCGAGATCGTGGCGCGGCTGACCGAGGTGCATGATCTGATCGAAGGGTTTTTTCGCCCCGAAGAAGCGCCCGCGACGCCCGAGGCGGCAGAGGCGCTCAATGGCGATGTGATTGCCCGCTGGCCGAGTTATCCGGCGCTGCGGTCTGATCGGGCGGTGCAGATTTTCAAGCGGCTGAAGCCGGATATTCTGGGGCGGCTGGCGCGCACAGCGCATCCCAATGAGGCCTTGTTGGCCTTTGATGGGTTTTTGTCGGGCCTGCCCGCCGGGGTACAGGTGTTTGCGCTTTTTGAGGCCAATCCGCAGTTGATTGATTTGCTGGTGGATATTGTCGGCACGGCACCGGCCCTTGCGGCGCATCTGTCGCGCAATGCGGGCGTATTCGATGCGGTGATTGCGGGTGATTTCTTTGCCGAGTGGCCGGGGCAGGCGGCGCTGGAGGCGGAGTTGACGGCGCGGCTGGCGGCGGAGAGTGACTATGAGCGCGCGCTCGACGCGGCGCGGCGTTGGCGCAAGGAATGGCACTTCCGGATTGGGGTGCATCATCTGCGTGGGTTGACCGGGGCGGATGCCGCCGCGCGGAAGTACGCGGATCTTGCCGGGGCGGTGATTGCAGGCGTCTGGCCGATGGTGGTGGCGCAATTCGCTGAGAAGCATGGGGCACCGCCGGGACGGGGGGCTGTGGTATTGGGCATGGGATCGTTGGGGGCGGCGCGGCTGAACGCGGGCTCTGATCTTGATCTGATCGTGATTTACGATGCGGCGGAGTCCGAAGGCTCAGACGGGCGCAGGCCTCTGGCAGCACGCCCTTATTATGCGCGGCTGACACAGGCGATGATCACGGCGTTGACGGCACCGATGGCCGAAGGACGGCTCTATGAGGTCGACATGCGGCTCCGCCCGTCGGGCAATCAGGGGCCGGTGGCGACAAGCTGGCCAAGTTTCCAGAGCTATCAGCAGAATGAGGCCTGGACCTGGGAGCATCTGGCGCTGACGCGGGCGCGAGTGATCACCGGCGAGGCAGAGTTGGCACGCGATGTCGAGGCGTTCCGTGAGCGGTTGATTGCGGAGAAGGGCGACCCCGAGTCCGTTTTGGAGGCCGTGGCCGAGATGCGCGCGCGGGTCGCGAGTGCCAAGGCGCCGGCCGGACCTTGGGATGCCAAGCTGGGGCCGGGGCGGCTCTTGGAATTGGAGTTGATGGCGCAGGCGGGCAACCTGATGGCGGGGCAAGCCGCGCGCGATGTGGCGGCAGGCCTTGAGGCCGGTGTCGCAATCGGTTGGCTGAGTGACGGGGATGGCGCAGCACTGTCAGAGGCTTATGCGCTTTGCTGGCGGTTGCAGATGGTGGCGCGGTTGATCAGTGACAAACCGCTTGATCCGGAGCGCATGGGCGAGGGCGGCGCGGCATTTCTGCTGCGCGAGACAGGTCAGGAGGATCTGGGCATGTTGCAGGACCGGCTGGAGACACGCTGCCGCCGGGCGGCGTCGGTGATGGATGCGGCGCTGATGCGTCTGCCCAAGGGGTGCTGAGATATGGCGCGTGATCCGTTGGACCCCAAAGGGCTGATTTACGAATCCTACCGGATTGACGGCATCACTGATCCGGAATGCCGGTCGGTTTTCCTCGATTGGGCGCTGTCGCTGCCTGCGGGGCAGGAGGTGCCGGGAGCGCTTGCCGAGATGATCGTGCGCTATGGGACAGATCATCCCGAGCATCCGATGACGCAGGTTCTGCGCGAAGGTACGGTCAGCGCGGGTCCGGCGCGCAGGCGGGGTGGCTGGCGGTCACGGCCGCGTGGGTCTGATGGCACATCTTAGGATAGCCTGTTGCCGTTATGTAATGCGCCTTTGCTCGGACGGTTGACACGGTAAAACACTGAGTTTGTCTCAAATGCGCCCTAATCGGGCGTCATCCATAGGGTGCGACACGAAGCAGGCCCATGGAGGAAGACATGAGCAAACTGAAATTGATGGCTGCGATGATGCTGGGATTGGGTCTGTCGGCCTGTGGCAGCGCGGATACGGCCACCCGCAATGCGCCGCTCGAGGCACCCGCGCTGCGGGCCGCACCGATTTCGTTGAATGTGCAGCAAATTCGGGTCAGTGTTCCCAAATCGCTCAAAGCCTCTGAGGCCAACAGCTATTACCCGATGGGTGATATCGTCTGGCGCGAGGATGCGCCGGGAGATCGCCATGCTCAGGTCAAGACGATCATGGAAGAGGCTCTGGCGACTGGCGTGGCAGGATTGCAGCCCGGCACGATCCCGGTGGTTCTCGATGTCGAGGTGACGCGGTTCCACGCGTTGAGCGAGAAGGCGCGGTACACCATTGGCGGTATGCATACGATCCACTTTGCCATGACCCTCCGCAATCCGGTGACGGGTGAGGCTTACGGCGCGCCGAAACCGGTCAAGGTCAGCTTCAAGGCGCTTGGAGGAAGTGCAGCGGTTGCCGCCGAGCAACGCGGCATCACGCAGAAAGTTCGGATCTCTGAGCGTTTGGCCAGTGTGATCCAGACCGAATTGGGCATGCCCGTGCGCACGGACGCCGATCAGGTCGCGGCGCTGAGCGTGACCGAGTAAATCTGATCTTTTCCACAGACAGCAATGGGCGTAAGGGGACGGTATGACACCGTCCCCTTATCCTGTGATCCGCCTCCGCCCGAATGTCGAGCCGCGCGCCATCCGTCATGGTGCGCCTTGGGTATTCGATAATGAAATCGTGACCGACCGGCGCACCAAGGCGCTGCAGGCGGGCACTATCGCCATCTTGGAGGATGCCGAACGCGCGCCTCTGGGGCTGGTGGCGGTCAATATGGCCTCAAAAATCATGGCGCGGATGATGGAGCGCGATGTGAGCGTTGCCATTGACCGCGACTGGCTGGTGGCGCGTCTGACCCGTGCCCATGAGATGCGCGCGCGGCTGCATGACGCGCCGTATTACCGGCTGGTGCATGCCGAGGCGGATGGGTTGCCCGGTGTGGTGATCGACCGCTTTGACGATATTGCGGTCATTCAGCCCAATGCGGCCTGGGCCGAGGCGATGCTGGCCGATCTGGTGTCGGCTGTACAAGAGGTCACGGGCGTGGGCACCGTGCTCAAGAACGCTGGCGGCCGGGCGCGGGGTCTGGAAGGGCTCGACGATCAGAGCGCGGTTCTGGTGGGCGAGGCCCCGACTGCACCTGTGCCGGTGGCGATGAACGGGGCCATCTATATGGCCGATCTCCTGGGGGGGCAGAAGACCGGGCTTTTCTATGACCAACGCCCCAACCATGCCTTTGCGGCGCGGTTGTCCAAGGGCGCGCGGGTCTTGGATATGTTCAGCCATGTGGGCGGGTTTTCTCTGGCGGCCTTGGCGTCGGGTGCGGACCACGCTTTGGCGGTTGATGGGTCAGAGCCTGCTTTGAGCCTGGCTGCCGACGGGGCGGCCCGGATGGGGGCCTCGGAGCGGTTCACCACGCGGCGCGGCGATGCGTTCGACGTCATGGAGGCGTTGGCCGCCGAGGGCGCGCAATTCGACGTGGTGATCTGCGATCCGCCTGCCTTTGCGCCGACCAAACAGGCGATGGAAAAGGGGCTGCGCGCCTATGAGCGGGTGGCGCGGTTGGCGACCCCGTTGGTGGCTCCGGGCGGCTATCTGATCTTGTGTTCCTGTTCGCATGCGGCGGATTTGAGCAAGTTTCGCTCGGCCTGCACGCGTGGCATTGGGCGCGCGGGCCGCATGGGACAGTTGATCCATACAGGATTTGCCGGGCCGGATCACCCCTTGCACCCAAATCTGGCCGAGTCGGGCTATCTCAAGGCGCTGTTTTACCGCCTATGAAGGTGCTCTTGGACACTTGCGTCATCTACCCCACGGTGATGCGCGAGATGATCCTTGGCGTGGCTGAGGCCGGAGCCTTCACGCCGCTCTGGTCCGAGCGCATCCTAGGCGAATGGCGGCGCGCGGTGGTCAAGTTGGGACCGGAGGCCGAGGCGCAGGCGGCAGGCGAGGCCGCAGTGATGACGGCACGGTGGCCGGGGGCCTGTGTCAGCTATGCGCCCTCTCTCGAGGCGCGGCTGTGGCTGCCGGACCCGGCTGATACGCATGTGTTGGCAGCCGCGATTGCCGGGTCGGCCGATGGAATCCTCACGTTGAATGCGCGCGATTTTCCCCGCAACACGCTGGCGGAAGAGGGGTTGTGGCGGGCTGATCCCGATGCGTTTCTGCACGGTATCTGGCGGGCACAGCCGGAGATAGTGGCGGATGTGGCGCAGGTGGTTCTGGACAAGGCGCGGCATCTGTCGGCGGGCAGTTGGGAGATGCGCCCGCTCTTGAAAAAGGCGGGGTTGCCGCGTTTGGCGAAGGCGCTCGGGTCCGTTTGACGGACGGGTGCGCAAAAAATTCACGGGTTCGCGGAATAAACCCTGATCCTCGGCGTTTATCTTATGTCCGCCCACGCGGCGGTGTTCAGGTAAATGAGAGGAGAACGATCATGACAGAGATCAATAGCATGGTCCTCACACGGCGGCGGGCCTTGGCGCGATTGGGGCTGGTGACCGGGCTGGCCTATATGGCGCCGGTGATGATGCATCTGAGCGCGGCGCATGCCTCGGGTGCCGGTGGGGATGGCGGCGGTGGTGACGGCGGCGGCGGATCAGGCGGTGGGGGGTCCGGTGGCGGTGCCTCTGGCGGTGGGGCCTCTGGTGGTGGCGCTGGCGGTTCTGGCGGTGGTGCCAGCGGTGGGCGCGGCTCTGGCCCATCTGGGCGTGGGGCGGATGGCCGTGGGTCCGGTCCCTCGGGACGGTGACGACGAGCACGCGCGGCGTTTGCGACGCTGCGCGTGGCGTTTGCCTGATCCGCTCATGTCTTGCCCAAGTGTCGGAACGCGAGCCCGTCCGATGTCGGCAAAACCTCGCGCATCCTGCTTGCCAGAGAAGAATAGCAGGTCATTTGCGGTAAATTGCAACGTAGAACGTCGTCCATTTATTGGCACTTTGCGTCAACAGGAAACACGCGACAGGAGAATGACATGACACAGGAAGATAGGGTACAGGAAGATACAAAGGCTCTGACGCGGCGGCGGTTGTTGACGCGATTGGGTCTGGCGACCGGGTTGGCGTATGTCGCCCCGGTGATGATGCATCTTGGGGCAGCGCATGCCTCGGGGGCCAGTGGGCGTGGATCACGCGGCTCGCGGGGGTCTGGAGCCTCTGGGCGAGGGTATCATCGGAACGGGTATTATTACGAGCGGGGGTCCAAGAGAGGCTCTTATGGCTCGGGGCCGTCAGGCAGGGGCCGCCGTGATCGCGTAAGCACGGGTCAGGTGGTCGATCAGATCATCGGCACGTTGGATGATCTGGGGGCGTTGCGCTGAGATGCGCGTGGAGCCGCCGCATTTGAGGTCGCTCGGGCCGCGTCGATGGGCGGCGCCGGGCAGGACCAAGACCCGGTTGAGCTGTGCCGAAGCGCCGCAGGTGGTGGAGCTTTGCGGGGCAGAGGCGGTGGGCCGCGCGTTGGACACGGTGATGCCGGATTGGGGTCTGCGGGCGGTGAAAGACCCGGTGCCGCCCGGTGCCCCCGTGACGGTGATCACGGATACGGCGCCCAAGGGCTATAGTTTTCAATCCTGGTGGTCGCGAACGCCGCTAACAACGCTGGGCCTCGCCGGGGCGAGTTGTGGCGTCGTGGCGGATCTGGTGCAGAGCTATTGCGATGCGCGGCCAGACACGCTTGGGCTGCATTGCGGGGCGGTTGAGGTGGGCGGGCATCTCCTAGCCTTTACCGGGCCGTTCCGGGCGGGCAAGACGACACTGGTCACTCGGTTGGCGGCGGAGCCGGGCGTGCGGCTCTTTTGCGACGATGTGCTGCCGGTGCGGCCGGACGGGCAGGCGGTGGCGCTTGGGATTCAGCCGCGCCTGCGGCTACCGTTGCCAGACGGCGTGTCGGATGGGTTTCGCCGCTATGTTGCGGATCATCTGACGGTGCAGGACGGTCGCTATGGGTATGTCGAGAGTCCCGAACAGGCGCGCACCGGCACGATGGCCCCTTTGGCGGCGTTGATTGTGCTCAGGCGCGAGGAGGGTGCGCGGGCGCGGTTTCACCGGATGCGGTCGGCAGAGGCCGCAGCGCATCTGATCCGCCAGAACATTGCCGATCCCGGTGAGGCAGAGGCGCATTATGATCGGCTGACCGCTCTCGTTGCGGGGCTCTTTTGCGTGACGCTGGTCTATTCCGATCTGGAGGAGGCGGTGGCGCAGGTCCACCGCGCCTTTGGTGCGGGGCATCTGCCGGCGCCGGATCTCGAGATCGACGCGCCCTTGCCGCCAGACCCGATCGAAGACGATGTGTCGCGGGCCGATCTGTCGGGGGTCTATTGCCGCTCGGCGGAGGTGAGCGCGCGTGAGATCGGTGAAGATGTGTTTCTCTGGCAAATGGAGGGGCGCAATTTCTTTCGTTTGAATCCGGTGGCTGGCGCGGTGTGGGATTTGCTGGAAGAGCCCGCGACGGGCCATGAGATTGCCGCGACGTTGATGGACGTGTTTGCCGATACCCCGGCAGAGATCATCGCGGCGGATCTGTCAGCCCTCTTGGGGCAGCTATCGGCGCGTGGATTGGTGAAGACGTCAATCAGCGGATGAGCGTGCGCATGCCTTGATCAAGACCTGCAAGGGTCATGGGCACCATGCGATCCTCAAAAACCTCTCGGATCATCTGGATGGATTGCGTATAGTCCCATTCGCCCCGAGGCACTGGGTTGATCCAGAGGTGATTGGGCCATTGGCTGCGGGCGCGATTGAGCCAGACCTGTCCCGCCTCGGCGTTCCAATGTTCATTGGCACCGCCGGGATAGGCGATTTCATAGGGCGACATGCTGGCATCGCCGACGAAGATGCATTTGTAATCTGCGCCATAGGTGCGCAGTACCTCTTGGGTCGGGGTCTGGGCATTCCAGCGACGGGTATTGTCGCGCCACACACCCTCATAGAGGCAGTTGTGGAAATAGTAGTATTCAAGGTGTTTGAACTCAGCGCGGGCGGCGCTGAACAACTCTTCCACCACCTTGATATGCGGGTCCATTGAGCCACCGACGTCGAGAAAGAGCAGCACCTTGACTGCGTTGCGCCGCTCTGGCCGGGTTTGCACATCGAGATAACCATGTTCGGCGGTGGCGCGGATGGTGCCGTCGAGATCGAGCTCTTCGGCGGCCCCGTCGCGTGCCCATTTGCGCAGGCGTTTGAGCGCCACTTTGATGTTGCGGGTGCCAAGTTCGACCGAGTCGTCGAGATTGCGGAATTCACGCTTGTCCCAGACCTTGACCGCGCGGCGGTGGCGGCTCTGGTCTTGGCCAATCCTGACACCTTCGGGGTTGTAGCCATAGGCCCCAAAGGGCGAGGTGCCAGCGGTGCCGATCCATTTCGAACCGCCCTGATGGCGGCCTTGCTGGTCCTTGAGGCGCTCGCGCAGGGTTTCCATCAGCTTGTCAAAACCACCGATCGCCTCGATTTCGGCGCGTTCTTCGGCGGTCAGATGCTTTTCAGTGAGTTTTTGCAGCCATTCGGCGGGCAGGTCGACGGCATCGAGCACGTCTTGGGCGCTGACGGCCTCAAGCCCGGAAAAGCTGGCGGAAAAGGCCTGATCGAAGCGGTCGATATGGCGCTCGTCTTTGACCATCGCGGTGCGGGCAAGGTAATAGAAGCCCTCGACGTCATAGGTGACCAGGCCGCGACCCATCGCCTCGAGAAAGGTCAGGTATTCGCGCAAACTGACCGGCAGGCCCGCGCGTCTGAGGTTCTCGAAGAACGGCAGGAACATCGCGGATCAGAGCACGCTGCGGTGGATGATCAGCGTAAGGAAAAGACCCAGAAGGGCGAAAATCAGCGCTAAAACAAAGGCATACTGGAGGATGTCCGCCAATTTTCCTTTGCGTCGCCACGCCATGAGCGCGCCGGTCAGCGCGCCCAGAATTGCCCCGATGATAACAATCATGCCTTACCCGTTTGGTCCTTTGAGCGGGCTGAGCGCGCCGACTTCGCGCAGTTTGGCGCGCACCGCCCAATCCGCGCCGTACCCGTAACGCGCCCAGCCGAGACTGTCCAGCCTGACGGCGCGCGCCTCGGAGACGCGGCCCGAGAGATCGAGCGCCTCGGCGCGCAGCATCATCAGCGTGGCCAGAAGGGCGGCGTTCTCGGCGCGCTCTGCCGTGGCAATATGCGGTCCAAGCAGCATGAGGGCATCCTCGTCGCGCCCCTGCGAGACCGCATAGGCGGCCAATTGGGCGGCGGCAAAGGCGCGGTGCAACTCGGTGCCGGGGTTGGCGTCATAGAATCGCTCGGCCGCGACAAACTGATCCTGTGCAAAGTCCGGATCGGTGGATTGGGTGATGCGTCCGAGCGCAAAGTGGCTGAAGGCGCGGCGGTGGTCGGTCCAACCGACGGCCTGCGCGATGCGGACGGCGTCCATCGCGGCGGTGCGACGCTCCATCTGGCGGGCACCCGGCCCGAGAGCGGTCTGGATGGCATCAATCCAAGCGCGCGGGGTGGACCCCGAAAACCGCGGTGCGAGACCGTCGCCGCCGGGGTTGAGACGCGACAGGATGCCGGGAAGACGCTCTTCGACCTCGCGGCGGGTCATGCCTGCGCGCAGTTCGGGAGCATAAAAGGCGCGCAGCACCAGCATGTCAAACCCGGTCAGGACCGCATGGACATTGTCATCGTTAAAGACGCTGTCGGAGAGGCGGTAAAGGTCGTTGAGCGGTCCAAGCGCCTGCGCCAGCTCTTCGTGCAGGCAATCGCGCACCTCTTGGGGGCTGGTGTCATTGGGCACGAAAATTGCGATCGTCTCGCGGCGTCTGAGTTGGCTCCAATCCGTGACACGGGAATTGCGGGCCGCGCGATACTGTGAGAGGCGGGTTATATTGGGCACGACGAAACAGGCCGCCTTGGGCAAGCTGCGCTGAATGGCGTCGCGGCTCACGGCCTCGATGGTGATGTTTGCCGGGCCTTCGGTGACGCGGGAAATGTTCATCCCGGCCTCGGTTTGTAGGCGGTGCAGCAGGCGATTGAGGTCCGAGATCAGGGTGATCGGTGGCGCGCCGGTGACGCGGACCGTGATTGGTCCCTCAAAGCGCGAGAAGTGTTGCAACATCCGACCCGATTCAAGCTGGAAGCCGAGATCCAGGATGTCACGCTGGATGTCACGATTAGAGCGCTGCGCCGGCACAGGGCGCGGTGCGGAAAACGCCTTCATCGGAGGCATGCCGGTCTCTTGCGGCATGGCGGCGCGTGACGCGGGTTCGTTATAGCTATAATTACCGGGCACGCAGGCGCCGAGCATCAGGCAGATTGGCAGGATTACACGACGCATCAGGCCCCCGTATCGTTTTCGGTCACAACAGACACCGCCGTCGGAATAACGGGGGCCAATCGCCGGTGGGGGCGGGCAAAGCAAAACGCGGTCGTCGTCTCAGCGAACCGCGCCTTTTCTCTGCCACGGCCTTAGCCGGGTTGGGGGCAGAATTCCTGTTCATCCTGTTCCGCGTAAGGAGCATTTGAGGCAAAATTGTGGCACCCACATTTTACCACGAATGCCGATACATGTCACGGTTGTTTTTCTTTGTAAATCAGATACCTGACTTGCTTGACCTTACCGCTGACGGCGCGCCATGAAGGCGAGGCGTTCGAAGAGATGCACATCCTGCTCGTTCTTGAGCAAGGCACCGTGCAGTTTCGGGAGAGCATCGGCCCCGTCGCGCCGCAAGTCTTCGGGCGAGAGATCCTCGGCGAGGATGAGTTTGAGCCAGTCCAGAACCTCGGAGGTGGAAGGTTTCTTCTTGAGGCCCGGCTGGTCGCGAATCTCAAAGAACTGGGTGAGGGCGGTCGTGAGCAGCGCGGTCTTGATGCCGGGGTGATGCACTTCGATGATCCGCTTTAGGGTCTCGGGATCGGGAAAGCGGATGTAATGAAAGAAGCAGCGGCGCAGAAACGCATCGGGCAATTCTTTCTCGTTGTTCGAGGTGATGATGATGACCGGGCGATGGCGGGCACGGATCGTCTCGCCGGTCTCATAGACGTGGAATTCCATGCGGTCGAGTTCTTGCAAGAGGTCATTGGGAAACTCGATATCGGCCTTGTCCACTTCGTCGATGAGCAGCACCACCTTTTCATCCGAGGCAAAGGCCTCCCAAAGTTTGCCGCGTTTGATGTAGTTGCCAACGTCATGCACCCGCGCCTCGCCCAACTGGCTGTCGCGCAGGCGGCTGACGGCGTCGTATTCATAGAGCCCCTGTTGTGCCTTGGTGGTGGATTTGATGTTCCACTCGATGAGGCGCAAACCGAGCGCGCCTGCCACCTGCCGGGCCAGTTCGGTCTTGCCTGTGCCGGGTTCGCCCTTGACCAGCAGGGGGCGTTCCAGCGTGACGGCGGCATTGACCGCGACGGTCAGGTCATCAGTCGCGACATAGGCATCGGTGCCTTTGAATTTCATCGGTTTTTTAATCCTCTTGCAGCGCAATCGCGCAGTGTTCCGCGCTAAACTAGACCGTTCGACAATTCACATCAATGCCGCGTGATTGCCTAGTGACATTCTATGAAGTGGCGTGTAGATCACCGCGCATGGGGCGCCGAATGTCTGAGGAGTTCATTATGCCAGACACTGGCTTTGATGAGGGGATCGAGATGAAAGCGGAAGTATTTCTGCCCAATGATTACCAACCTGCCGAGGATGAGCCGTTCATGAACGCTCGGCAGATGGAGTATTTCCGGCGCAAGCTGATGGCCTGGCGATTGGAGCTGCTGGAAGGCAGCCGGGAGACAATCGAAGGGTTGCAAGACGGCACGCGGGCAATTCCCGATGTTGCAGACCGCGCCAGCGAGGAAACCGACCGGGCTCTGGAACTACGAACGCGGGATCGTCAGCGCAAGCTGGTGTCCAAGATTGATGCGGCGCTGCGCCGGATCGAGGACGGCGAATACGGCTATTGTGAAATGACCGGCGAGCCGATCAGCCTCAAGCGGTTGGATGCGCGGCCCATTGCCACGATGACGCTTGAAGCGCAGGAACGCCATGAACGGCGCGAAAAGGTGCATCGCGACGACTAGACGAGCAAGGGGTTACAGGCCCGGGATGAAATTTGATCTAAATGACGCGCCGGGACTTTCCTCCCGGCGCGTTTCGTATCAAGACATGCGCATGACGTTGGACGGGCTGAGCATAGCGGTCATCGGGGCCGGAATTGGTGGGTTGGCTGTGGCCCGCGCCCTTTGCCTGCGCGGTGCGGATGTAACGCTGCTGGAGCAGGCCCCCGAGATCAGCGAAGTGGGGGCGGGATTGCAGATCAGCCCCAACGGATTCGCGGTCTTGCGCGCGCTCGGGCTGGAGGAGGTGTTGCAGGCGCGTTCGGTGCAGGCACAGGCGGTCAGCCTGCGCGATTATCGTGGCGGAGAGGTGCTGCGGCTCGATCTGACGACGCTGGAGCGGCCGGAGTATCATTTCATTCACCGTGCGGATCTGATTGACAGTCTTGCCGATGGTGCGCGCGCTGCGGGCGTTAAACTGCGGCTGATGCAACGGGTGGCGGCAGTCGAGGATGGTGCGCGACCCGTGGTGCGGATGGCCAATGGATCGAGCCTCGATGTGGATCTGGTGATCGGAGCGGATGGGTTGCATTCGGTGGTGCGGCGCGCGCTCAACGGCACGGTGGCGCCGTTCTTTACCCGGCAGGTGGCGTGGCGGGCGGTGGTACCCAACCTTTGGGGGCGCGGTCCCGAGGCGCAGGTGCATATGGGGCCGATGCGCCATGTGGTCAGCTATCCGCTGCGCGGTGGCACGTTGCTCAATCTGGTTGCGGTGCAGGAACGGGCCGCCTGGACCGAAGAAAGCTGGAGTCAAACGGATGATCCGTTGGCGTTGCGGGCGGCCTTTGGCGATTTCGGGTCAGAGGTTCAGGCGATGTTGGCGGCGGTTGAAGAGGTGCATCTCTGGGGCTTGTTCCGGCATCCGGTGGCGCGGGTCTGGCAGCGCGACGGATTGGCGGTCTTGGGCGATGCCGCGCATCCCACCTTGCCGTTTATGGCGCAGGGGGCGTCGATGGCGCTCGAGGATGCCTGGGTGCTGGTCGATGCCTTGAGCGAGGCCGAGGGGCTGGCGGAGGGCTTGGGCCGGTATCAGGAGAGGCGCGAGGCGCGGGTGCGCCGGGTGGTCGAGGCGGCCAATCGCAATGCGTGGAAATACCACCTGAGCTTTCCACCGCTCAGATGGGCCGCGCATACCGCGCTGCGGGCAGGGGGGGCCTTTGCCCCTGACCGAATGATACGACAGTTTGACTGGCTGTATGGGCATGATGTGACGCGCAAGGCGGGGTGAGGGGGGCACCTCAGAGGCGCGGGTCGCATGCCAAATGACCGCTCAAGATCAATTCCAACGACTTGCCGTAGCGACGGATTTCAGGCGTCGATTTCTACCCACAACGGAACATGATCTGAGGGTTTGTCTCGGGCGCGGATTTCCTTGTCGATGCCACAGTCAGTCAGCAAATCCGCCGCTTGCGGGCTGAGCAGAAAGTGGTCAATACGGATGCCGTCATTCTTGTTCCAAGCCCCGGCCTGATAATCCCAGAAGGTGTAATGCCCCGGACCCTGCACCCGCGCGCGGAACGCTTCGGTGAAGCCCAGATTGAGGATGCGGCGAAAGGCGGCGCGGCTCTCGGGGAGGGCGAGCGCATCCTCGCGCCACGCGTCGGGGCGGGCCGCGTCCTCATCCTGCGGGATGATGTTGTAATCGCCGCCCATCAGGACCGGCTCTTCGCTGGCGAGAAGATCGCGCGCGCGGGCCTGCAGGCGTTCCATCCAAGCGAGTTTATAATCGTATTTTGGTCCCGGCGTCGGGTTGCCATTGGGTAGGTAAAGACCGCAGAGGCGCAGCGCGCGGCGGTCTCCCATGACGGTCGCCTCGATCCAGCGGGCCTGTTCGTCCGTGTCGTCACCGGGCAGGCCGCGCGTCACATCTTCGAGCGGGCGTTTCGAGAGGATCGCCACGCCGTTAAAGCCCTTTTGCCCGTGGGTTTCGACGTTGTAGCCGAGATCCTCGAAGATTTCGCGCGGAAAGCCGTCATCGACGGATTTGATCTCTTGCAGGAGGGCCACATCGGGGGCGGCCTCATCAAGCCAAGCGGGCAGGGCGTCGATCCGGGCCTTGATGCCGTTGATGTTGAACGTGGCGATTTTCATGGCGCGGCCCCGTGTTGTCGTTTGATCCTCTATCGCGCAGGGGCGCGGGGGTGACAAGCGGTCACATCGAGAACGAGGTGCCGCAACCGCAGGAGGAGGAAGCATTTGGATTGTCGATCACAAAGCGCGCGCCGATCAATTCTTCGCTGAAATCAATCGTCGCCCCGGACAAGAAGGGCAGGGATACGGAATCCACGACCACTTTTTGCCCCTCACCTTCGAGAATCAGGTCGTCCGCCGCAGGTTGATCCAGCCGGATTTCGTATTGAAACCCGGAGCAGCCGCCGCCCTCAACCGCGACGCGGAGGGCCTGTCCCTGATCCCCCGCGCCGATTTCGGCGAGGCGGGCAAAGGCGCGATGGGTCACCTTGGGCGGAAGTTGCATGGCGGGCTCCGGGGTGTTTTACGTTTCGGTTCAACTGCAATATATGGTCCATGGCCTCTGGCGACAAGGATATCCCGCATGACCGCTCTTTATGCCTCTGATCCCACGGCGATCCGGGGGCGTTTGGTACCTGAAGAGGAGAGTGTTTTTCGCTCACCCTTTCAGCGCGATCGCGACCGGATCATCCATTCCAGTGCGTTTCGGCGGCTCAAGCACAAGACACAGGTTTTTGTCGCGCATGAGGGCGATTATTTCCGCACGCGGCTCACGCATTCCATCGAGGTGGCGCAGGTTGCGCGCACGATTGCCGGGGCGCTCGAACTGAATGACGAGCTGACCGAAGCGGTGGCGCTGGCGCATGATCTCGGGCACCCGCCCTTTGCCCATGCGGGCGAGGATACACTGAATGCGCTGATGGCGCCCTACGGCGGGTTCGATCACAACGCGCAGGCGGTGCGGATCGTGACCGCGATGGAGCGGCATTATGCCGCGTTCGACGGGCTCAACCTGACATGGGAGACGCTGGAGGGGCTGGCCAAGCATAATGGGCCTGTAGCCGGGCCGCTGCCCTATGCGCTGGCGGAGTACAACGCGCGGCATGATCTGGAGTTGCACACCCACGCCAGCGCCGAGGCGCAGGTGGCCGCGCTCTCGGATGACATCGCCTATAACAATCACGACCTGCATGACGGGCTGCGCGCGCGGCTGTTCACCGATGAGGAGATTGCGAGCCTGCCCATCGTGGGCGACTGTTATGCCGAGGTGGACCGGCTCTATCCGGGGCTGGACGCCAAGAGGCGTCGGCATGAGGCCTTGCGCCGGGTGTTCGGGGTGATGGTGGGCGACGTGATCGACTGTTCGCGCGCGGCCCTGACACATGCGCGACCTGAAACGGTGGCTGAGGTGCGCCATATCGGGCGACCGGTGATCCGGTTTTCGGACGGATTGTGGGCGGATCTCAAGGCGATACGCGGCTTTCTCTTTGCCCGCATGTACCGCGCGCCCGAGGTCATTGCGATGCGCGACCATGTGCATGTCGTGGTGAGTGACCTCTTTCCGCATTACCTGCATGCGCCGCAGCACCTGCCGGAGGAATGGCGCAAGGATGTGGCGCAGGCTGAAGATGAAACGGCTCTCGCCCGGTTGGTGAGTGATTACATCGCTGGCATGACGGATCGTTTCGCGCTTCAGGAACACGCGCGGCTGACGGGCAATCCCGATCTGATTGCGGACAGAGAGGGGCTTTAGCGCGTTGCGATCCGGTCTTTGGTCCAAGGGTGGGCAAGGCTTGTGATTGACGCGCCTCTCGCCGTTGAGTAACCCACCGCAATGCAGCAAGGAAAGCTTTTATGAACCTCTTTACCGATATGCGTGCCCTCGTCGTGGAAACGCTGGCCGCGATGCAGGCCGGGGGCCAATTGCCGGAAGGGCTGGATCTGGCCAATGTCACGGTCGAGCCGCCGCGTGATGCGGCACATGGTGATATGGCGACCAACGCGGCGATGGTGCTGGCAAAGCCTGCGGGCCTCAAGCCGCGCGAGATTGCAGAAGCGCTTGCGGCGCGGCTGGGCGATGATCCCCGCATCGAGCATGTCGAGGTGGCAGGTCCGGGGTTTCTCAATCTGCGGCTCTCACCGCTACTCTGGCAAAACGTGGCGCGCGCAGCGTTGCAGCAGGGCGTCACGTTCGGGCGCTCGACCATGGGACAAGGGCGCCGCGTCAACGTGGAGTTTGTCAGCGCCAACCCCACGGGGCCGCTGCACGTGGGCCATACGCGGGGGGCTGTGTTTGGTGACGCTCTCGCGAGCCTTTTGGATTTCGTGGGCTATGAGGTCACGCGCGAATATTACATCAACGATGGTGGCGCGCAGGTCGATGTGCTCGCACGGTCGGTCTATCTGCGGTATCTTGAGGCGCATGGGCAGGCGGTGGCCTTTGCCGATGGCACCTATCCCGGGGATTATCTGATCGACGTGGGTGAGGCGCTCAAGGCGGAGGTGGGCGATGCCTATGTCGGGCAGCCCGAGGATGTCTGGCTGGAGCCGATCCGGGATTTTTCCACCGATCGGATGATGGCGCTGATCCGCGAGGATCTGGCAGCGCTTGGCGTCGAGATGGACGTATTCTATTCGGAAAAGTCGCTTTATGGTACGGGCCTCATTGAGGCGGCGATTGAGGATTTACGCGGTAAGGGCCTGATCTATCGCGGCGTGCTGGAGCCGCCCAAGGGCAAGATGCCCGAGGATTGGGAGCCGCGCGAACAGACGCTATTCAAATCCACCGAACATGGCGACGATGTGGACCGCCCGATCATGAAATCGGATGGTGGCTGGACCTATTTCGCGCCCGATATTGCCTATCACTACGACAAGATCAGCCGGGGGTTTGACCTCTTGATCGACGTGTTTGGTGCCGATCATGGCGGCTATGTCAAGCGGATGAAGGCGGCGGTGTCGGCGCTGTCGAATGGCCGGGTGCCGGTCGATATCAAGCTCTGCCAACTGGTCAAGCTCTTCAAGAATGGTGAACCGTTCAAGATGTCGAAGCGCGCGGGCACCTTTGTCACGCTGCGCGATGTGGTGGATCAGGTGGGGGCCGATGTGACCCGCTTTGTGATGCTGACGCGCAAGAACGATGCGCCCTTGGATTTCGATTTCGACAAGGTGTTGGAGCAATCCAAGGACAATCCGGTGTTCTATGTGCAATATGCCAATGCGCGGGTGAATTCGGTGCTGCGCAAGGCTGCGGAGGCCGGGATCGCGGTGGATGATGCCACGCTGGCGCAAGCCGATCTCTCTGGCTTGACCCACGAGGCAGAGTTGAACGTCGCACGCAAGATCGCCGAATGGCCGCGTCTGGTCGAGATTGCCGGGCGCACCAATGAGCCGCATCGCGTGGCGTTTTATCTCTATGATCTGGCGTCGGATCTGCATGCCCTCTGGAACCGGGGCAATGACGATGGGTCGTTGCGGTTCATTCAAGAGGGCGATGTGGCCACATCGCAGGCGAAAATCGCCCTTGCGCGTGCTGTAACCGTTGTTATTTCCGCAGGTCTTGGTATTCTTGGGGTCACTCCGGCGGAAGAGATGCGCTAACGCACCAAGCCGGGGGTGAGGCAGAACAGTACATCCCCGGCGACCATGTATCGCCGGAGAGCAAGAGGCGGACCATGGCAGATATGCACTATGCACGGCCCGAAGCGGGGCCTGAGCGGACGAGTTTCATTGTCAGGCTGACCAATCTGACTGGCGCGGCGTTGTCGATCGCGCTGATCGCGGGCGTGGGCGTCTGGGGATACAAGATGGTCATGCGCGATGTGTCCGGCGTGCCCGTGGTGCGCGCGGCTGAAGGCCCAATGCGGGAGGCCCCCGCCGATCCCGGTGGCGATGCGGCTGCGCATCAGGGTTTGGCGGTCAATGCGGTGGCCGCAGAGGGGATTGCGGCGGCCCCGGCGGATCGACTGGTTTTGGCCCCGCCACCGCTTGAATTGTCGCTGGACGATGTTGCGCCACTTACCCAAGTGGCGGAGGAGGAGGCCGCGGAACGGCCCACGGCTGAGGCAGCGGAGAGCGATCCAAGCGCCGCGCCGGAACAGTTGCGCAATGCCTCTATTCTGGCGCTTGCAGATCAAATCGCGGCCGGTGCGTCGCCGATGGCCCCGTTGGAAGAAGAGGTCACTGGCCCGGAGGCGGTTGATGCCCCGGAGGGTGAGGCCGAGGTGGCTGTGGTGGACACCGCGAGCGCGGTGACGCGCCCGCGCGCGCGACCGGCCTCGTTGACCTCGGTTCCCGAGGCGATTGCGCTTGCAGTGGCGGCGGCACAGTCTGTCCCGTCGGATGAGGTGGATGCCGACACGATCCCGCTTGGCACGCGGCTGGCGCAGTTGGGGGCCTTTGATTCGGCAGAGGTGGCGCGCGCGGAATGGGACCGGCTGGCGGGGCGGTTCGGTGATTTTCTAGACGGAAAACAACGGGTTATCCAGCGCGCCGAGAGCGGCGGACGCACGTTCTACCGGCTGCGGGCCATGGGATTTGCCGATTTGGGCGATGCACGGCGGTTCTGTTCGGCGCTGGTTGCGGAACGCGCCGAATGTATCCCGGTGGTCACGCGGTGACGCGGTTTGGGGCGACGATCCTCGACTCGGAGGGTCTGCGACTGACGGTAGATGAAAAGGCGCTGTTTCGCGATACGCGCCCGTTTGGATTCATCCTCTTTGCCCGCAATATCGACAGCCCGGATCAAGTGCGCGCGCTGTGCTCTGAGATGCGCGAGGCTGCGGGGCATGAGGCGATGATCACGATTGATCAGGAAGGGGGCCGTGTGCAGCGTCTGCGCGCGCCGCTCTGGCGGGAGTGGCCCGCGGCGTTGGATCAGGCCGAGGCGGCAGGCGCGGGCGCGGCGGAAGCGATGTATCTGCGCTATCGCTTGATTGCGGCGGAGTTGCACGCGCTTGGGATCGACAGCAATTGCGCACCGCTGGTGGATGTGGCGGGGCCTGCGACGCATCCGTTCCTGCGCAATCGCTGCTATGGCACTGATCCCCATACGGTCGCAACCTTGGGACGTGCGGTGGCGAATGGTCTTCTGGACGGGGGCGTATTGCCGGTGGTGAAGCATATCCCCGGACATGGCCGCGCCGAGGCCGACAGCCACCATGATCTGCCGGTGGTGACAGCTGTGAAGAGTGACCTGCAAGCCACGGATTTTGCACCGTTTAAGGCATTGAATGACCTGCCGCTCGGGATGACCGCGCATCTGGTTTATACCGCGATTGATGACGCACCTGCGACGCTGTCCGCGCCGATGATGCGGGTGATCCGGGATGAGATCGGCTTTGACGGGCTGATCATGACCGATGACATTTCGATGAAGGCGCTGAGGGGGACGCTGCCGGAGCTGTCGCGTGCGGCACTCGAGGCTGGCTGTGATGTGATCCTGCATTGCAACGGCACGCTGCCTGAACGGACGACGGTGGCCGAGGCGGCGGGTGAGATGACCGATGCCGCGCAGACCCGCGCGGAGCGGGCGCTGACATGGCGCGAGACCCCCCAAGAGATTGACATTTCCGCCCTCTCGGCACAGCTTGATGCGCTGATGGGCGGGTGTTCGCATGGTTGAGGACGATTTCGACAGGGACGAGAGGCCGGTCAATGTGGCCGAGCGGCTGGCGGCTGAGGCGCTGATTGTCGATGTGGATGGGTTTGAGGGGCCGCTGGACCTGCTCCTGACGCTGAGTCGGACGCAGAAAGTGGATCTGCGCAAGATTTCGGTGCTGGAACTGGCGCGGCAATATCTGGCCTTTGTCGAGCAAGCCAAGGCGCTGCGGCTGGAATTGGCGGCGGATTATCTGGTGATGGCGGCCTGGCTCGCCTTTCTCAAATCGCGGTTGTTATTGCCGCCTGACCCGACGGAGGACGGGCCGTCGGGCGAGGATCTGGCGGCGCATCTGGCCTTTCAATTGGAGCGGTTACAGGCGATGCGCGATTGCGCGGCGCGCCTCATGGGGCGCGACCGGCTGGGGCGCGATTTCTTTGCGCGCGGTATTCCCGAGGATGTGGCGCGGCTGCGGCGTGTGACCTATACGGCGACGCTGCTTGATCTCATGCAGGGCTATGCAAGGATCAGGACGCGCGACGAATTCCGGCCCTTTGTGATGGATCGTGACGCGCTGTTCACGATGGAGCAGGCATTGGAGCGGATGCGGGGGCTGATTGGCTTTGCCGGCACCTGGACGGATATCGTGAGCTATTTACCGGAGGGATTTACCTCTGATCCCGGACGTCGCCGTTCGGCCACGGCCTCGACCTTTGCCGCGGCATTGGAATTGGTCAAAGAGGGACGGGCGGAACTGCGGCAAGCGGAGGTTTTCGCGCCCATCGAGCTCAGGCGCAAGGATTAAGAGCATGTCAGAAGTATCGGAAGAAAAAGAGCAAAGTCTGTTCAAGGCACCTCCTCTTGCAGAGCAGGAACGGATGATTGAAGCGATGCTCTTTGCGAGCGCCGAACCGCTTACGACGCGTGACATGGCCGAACGGATGCCGCATGGCTGCGACCCCGCAGAAGCGCTCGTTCATCTGCGCAAGCGGTATGAGGGGCGCGGTGTCCGAGTGGTCAAGGCGGGGGATGCCTGGGCCATCCGCACGGCACCTGATCTGGGCTATCTGATGAGTCGTGAGACCATTGAGAGTCGCAAGCTGAGCCGGGCCGCGATCGAGACCTTGGCGATCATCGCCTATCACCAACCCGTGACGCGCGCCGAGATCGAGGAAATTCGCGGTGTGGCAGTCAGCCGGGGGACGGTGGATCAACTGCTGGAAATGGAATGGATCCGGTTCGGGCGGCGCAAGATGACGCCGGGACGCCCGGTGACATTTGTCGTCACGCAGGAGTTTCTGGATCACTTCGGGCTGGAGAGCGCGCGCGATCTGCCGGGGCTCAAGGAATTGCGCGCCGCTGGCCTCTTGGACAATCGCCCGCCGCCGGGAACGATGCCGACGATGGGCAGCGAGGACGGTGACGAGGACGAGGGCGCGCCGGGGCAGAACGAGTTGTTCGAGGATTGAGGGTGCTGGATGGTCGGCGCCTCCGGCGAGTGTATTTGGGCCAAGAAAAAGAAAAACACGCCCGGTCTGCCCTGAAATTGGCAAGTTTCAGGGTTATGTCGGTGCAAGAGGCAGCAAGAGGAGTGGTGCGATGAACGCCAATCAGATGATCAACATGGTGGTTCGCATGATCCTGCAAAGGGTGATGCGCGGCGGTATGACGGCGGTGAGCAAGAAGATGAGCGGCGGCGATGACGCGGCGGCACGCAAGACCGTGCAGCGTGGGCGGCAGGTGATGAAGATCGGCCGCAAGATGGGGCGCTTTTAAGCCTTGAAATGCTTGGAGAGTTTCAGGCCCTGACCCTGATAGTTTGACGCTATGCCGGCACCGTAGAGCTGATCGGGCACGCGGTCCATGTGTTCATAGACCAAGCGTCCGACAATCTGGCCATGTTCCAACACGAAAGGCGCCTCGTGGCAGCGCACTTCGAGCACGCCGCGAGAGCCGGTGCCCCCTGCGGCAGCATGGCCAAAGCCGGGATCGAAGAAACCTGCGTAATGCACCCGGAATTCACCCACCATGGCCACATAGGGGGCCATTTCGGCGGCGCATTCGGGGGGGATATGCACCGCCTCGCGGCTTACCAAAATGTAAAAGGCACCGGGATCGAGGATGATCTGGCCGTTGTCGGAATGCACCTCTTCCCAATAGGCGGCGGGATCGTAATGGCCGATCCGGTCAAGGTCGATCACGCCGGTGTGCGGCTTGGCGCGGTAGCCAACCAGCGTGCCGGTGGCAGGGCGCAGATCGACGGAAAAGCCAAGCCCCTCGTCGATCATGGCTGTCCCATCCACCAGAGGCGTTTGGGCGTGGAGCGTGCGCAGGGCGTCATCCGAGAGCACGGCCTGACCTGCGCGAAAGCGGATCTGGTTGAGACGCATGCCGGGGCGCACCAGCACGGAAAAGGAGCGCGGGCAAATCTCGGCATAGAGGGGACCGGCATAGCCGGGGGCCACGCGGTCAAACTCGACCCCGCTGTCGGTTATGAGGCGGGTCAAGAGATCGAGCCGACCGGTTGAGGACTTGGCATTGGCAACGGCCTGTACGCCCAGGGGAAGGGCGAGCGATTCCATCAAGGGGACTACGTAAACGCAGCCTTTTTCCAGCACCGCCCCGGCGTCGAGGTCAATGCGGTGCATTTCAAACTCGGCCAGCCTGTCGGCGACGGTGCGCTCGGTTCCGGTGAGAAACGAGGCCCGCACACGGTAGGCCATCTGACCGAGACGCAAGTCAAGGCTGGCAGGCTGGATCTGTTCGGGCAGGATTGCGGGTGTGCCGGACAGGGTGCCGGTGTCGATCATGGCGTGGATTTGTTGGCTGGAAAGAACCCCGGTCATCTTTGCCCCCTCTTTTTGCGCCCCGCATTCTGGTCAGGGTGCCCGAGGGGCCGAGGCGGGCGGAATCGTCGGTAAATTTGGTCGGGCTAGCAGGACTTGAACCTGCGACCTTCCGTCCCCCAGACGGACGCGCTACCAGGCTGCGCTATAGCCCGACGATGGGCTGTTCATAGCGATTTTGTCCGCAGGGGCAAGAGGGAAATCCCGAAATTGCGCAGGGATTTACCGGTCTTTGGCGTGAGAGGCCGCATGCGCCCGGAGAGCTGCGACGAGCGGGGCAAGGCGGCGGGCCAATTCCGGGGATACGGGCCGGGGCAGGGTGCTGAGCACGGTCAGAAGACCGGGGGCGGCGGCGAGGGCGTCGCTCGGATCTGCGGGGAGATCGGGTTCTGTGAAGGGCTCTGGCGGGGTGGTGGTGTCGGCTTCCACAGGCTCCGTGGCCTCTGGCGTCTGGACCGGGACAGGCGCGGAGAGAGGGAGGTCAGCCGGCTCGGCTGCGGGTTCTGGTTCTGGTTCGTGTGCTGATACGGGTTCGTCCTCTGCCGTGACAGGCTCTGGCTCGGCGTCACGGTTGGCGGAGTGCTCGGTCGGTTCGGCCCGCGCGTGATCTGCCGTCTGGGAGCCATCGCTCTCATCTTCGACCGCTTCCGGAAGATCATCAATCGCGTCTGCAGGCCCGGAATCCGGCTCCGGCTCTTGGTGTCCGGGATGTGCGAATGTCAGCACGTCGGCGGGGCGAGCGGGTGCCGTTTCGACATCGAGTGCAATGCCGCTGATCTCGCCCGTGGACTCGTCGTCCAAGGGCGGCGACAGTCCGCATACGTGTTGAATACCGTTCTCGCGGAGATATTTTTGCGCGCCCTTGATGGTCATGCCCTGATCATGCAGGAGCGCTTTGATGCCACCAATCAGGGTCATGTCTGCCGGACGGTAATAGCGTCTTCCACCGGCGCGCTTGACCGGCTTGATCTGGGTGAACTTGCTTTCCCAGAACCGCAGCACATGCGCCGGCACCTCAAGCCAATCCGCGACTTCGCTTATGGTTCTAAAGGCGTCGGCGGCTTTGCCCATGGGCGGCGATATCCTCAGCTCTTGGTGCCGTCGGCGACGCGGTCTTTCATCAGGTGGGAGGGGCGAAAGGTCAGCACCCGGCGTGGGTTGATCGGCACTTCTTCGCCAGTTTTGGGATTGCGGCCGACGCGGGCCGTCTTGTCGCGCACCGAGAAGGTGCCGAAAGATGAGATCTTGACCTGCTCTCCGCGCACAAGGGCGTCGGACATATGGTCAAGAACGCTCTCGACCAATTGCGCCGCGTCATTGCGCGACAGCCCAACCTCGCGGAAAACGGCCTCGCTCAAATCCATCCGTGTTAATGTCTTGTCGGTCATCACATCCCCGCGATTTTTTTCATTACATTGCGGCGAAGAAATTTCCGAGTCAATCTCAACCACTTACAGGCAGCGGTTAACCCGCGCCTTTTCGCGCATTTTGGTGAGATTCACCAGCGTAGGGCCACGGCACCCCAGGCCAGACCCCCGCCAATTGCCTCAGCAAGCAGCAAATCGCCCTGTTTGATCTTGCCGGAGGCCACCCCGACGGAGAGCGCCAAGGGGATCGAGGCGGCAGAGGTGTTGCCGTGGTCCTGCACGGTGACGATGACGCGGTCCATCGGCAGGCCCAGTTTCTTGGCCGTGCCCTGAATGATGCGGATGTTGGCCTGATGTGGGACGATCCAGTCGACATCGGCACCGGTCAGCCCGATTTTTTCGAGTGCGGCCTCGGCGGTCGACGCGAGTTTCTCGACCGCCTGACGGAAGAGGGGGTTGCCCTGCATGCGCAGTTTGCCCGCCTCGCCGGTGGTTGAAACACCGCCATCGACATAAAGCATATCGCGATAGCGACCGTCGGAATTGAGGTCGGAGGACAGGATTCCGCGATCGGCGGAGGTGCCGGTGCCCTCATCTGCCGCAAGCACCAATGCGCCTGCGCCGTCGCCAAAAAGCACACAGGTCGAGCGGTCCGTCCAATCCATGATGCGGCTGAAGGTCTCTGCGCCGATCACCAATACGCGCTGCGCCTGACCTGAGAGGATGAGCGCGTTGGCAGTGGTGAGCGCATAGATGAAGCCTGCGCAAACAGCCTGAATGTCAAAGCCGAAGCCACGTGTCATGCCAAGCTCTTTTTGCACCATCGTGGCCACAGAGGGAAATGTCAGGTCTGGTGTCGATGTCGCTACAACGATCCCGTCAATGTCATCGGCGACAAGGCCCGCATTCGTGAGGGCTGCGCGCGCGGCGCGCACGGCGAGATCTGATGTGGGTTGCCCATCGGCGGCAAAATGACGGCGTTCGATGCCGGAGCGGGTGCGAATCCACTCATCCGAGGTCTCCAGAGTCTTTTCGAATTCCGAGTTGGGAACGATGCGGTCTGGTAGATAATGCCCGATACCTTGGACGACGGAGCGCAGTGTCATTCAGTTTCAGCCTCTGGTTGGGGCTCTGTTTGGAGATCTGAGGGGGCATCCTGATCCAGCAGCGCCGCAGAGGCAACCCGCGCCGCCAGCTTGTCGGAAAAGCCCGATTGTGCCAGCTCGAACGCCAGTTTGATTGCGGAGGATACGCCCATGGA
This sequence comes from Roseovarius sp. MBR-51, assembly GCF_053628575.1. Taxonomy (NCBI): domain Bacteria; kingdom Pseudomonadati; phylum Pseudomonadota; class Alphaproteobacteria; order Rhodobacterales; family Roseobacteraceae; genus Roseovarius; species Roseovarius sp. MBR-51. The sequence continues at coordinate 12,750 of NZ_JBRJGQ010000009.1, read as the reverse complement.
ATCGGCCGCGCCATGAGATTTGACCACGGTGCCGTTGAGCCCGAGGAACACGCCGCCATTGGCGCGGCGCGGGTCAATCCGCTTTTTCAGGCGAGCGAGCGAGGTATAGGCCAGCACGGAGGCCAGGCGCGACAGCAGCGAATAGGCAAAGGCCTCGCGCAGCAGGTCGGCAATCAGTTTGGCGATGCCTTCGCCGGTCTTGAGGGCCACGTTGCCGGTGAAACCGTCGGTGACGATCACATCACATTTGGTGCCGGGCAGGTCGCGCCCTTCGACAAATCCGACGAAATCGAAATCCGCAATCCGGGCGTTGGCGGCGATGAGGTCGTAGGCCTCTTTAAGTTCGGCGCGGCCTTTGTGCTCTTCGGTGCCGACATTGAGCAGGCCGATCCGAGGGCGCGCAAGGCCGAAGCCGTTGCGCGCATAGGAGGCCCCCATAAGGGCGTATTGCATCAGATCCTTGGCATCTGCGCGAATATCTGCGCCGCCGTCCAGCATGATATTGTGCTTTTGCGGATTCTTGGAGGGCCACATGACCGCGATGGCGGGGCGGTAGATGCCTGGCAGCTTGCGCAGTCGCAGCACTGACATGAGCATCAGCGCGCCCGTATTGCCGCAGGAGACACAGACCGTCGCCTCGCCCATGCGGACCGATTCGAGCGCGGACCACATCGAGGTCTCACGCCCGTGGCGCACCACATGTGACGGCTTGTCTTCCATCGTGACAACTTCGGGCGCGTGCCGGATTTCGCATCGCTCGGAGAGGCCACGACGTTTGGAGATCAGGCGCTCCAATTCCTCGCGGGGGCCATGAACGATAAACCCGATCTTGGGGTTTTTGGACGCAGAATCGGCAATGCCGGCGACAATAGTCGCCGGCCCCTGATCCCCGCCCATGGCGTCAATCGAGATGATGGTGCGTCCTGCACCCGCCTTGGAATGGTCCGTGCGAGCGGTCATGCAGCAAATCGCCTATCGCGGCTTCAGGCCGCGTCGTCTTCCAGGTCGATCTCTTCCACCAGCGCCACGACCTCGCGGTCGGCATAGTGTCCGCACGCGGAGCACACATGATGCGGGCGCTTCAGTTCGCCGCAGTTGGTGCATTCGTTCGGATTGCCTGCAACCAGCGCGTCATGGGCGCGGCGATTGTTGCGGCGCGATTTCGATACTTTGTTCTGTTGGACGGCCATGTCGCAACCTCAATTCCTGTGGGCCGATATGGCCCTGTTTCACGGGTGTTCGCGGCTCATAGTATGTTACGAGCCGCCGGTTCAACCCCAAATTCCGGTGAGAGCGGGAAAATACAGAGATTTAATGCCGGGGCAAGCGATTCTTGGGGTCAGCGTGAGGCGATCAGTCGTCATTTCCCTCTTGCAGCTTGTTTCTCAGGCTGGCGAGGGCGGCAAAGGGCTTGGTCTCTTCGTCCTGCATGGGGGCAACCCCTTCCTCGGCGATTGCGAGGCTGCCGAGTTCGGCACCATCGCGGCGCGGATAGGGGGGCAGCGCCAGTGCCAAGGCCTCGATCATCACGCGAGAGAGGTCGATTTCGGCACCCAAGGGTTCAAACGCGTCATCCTCGGGCATCTCGATCTCCGCCCCGGGTTCCACCGGGTCGCGATCGGCCTCTGGCGAAAAGCGTCGGATGACTTTCTCATCAATGCGTGTCTGCACAGGCTCGAGCGTGACCACGCAGGACTGGATCACGGTTGCACCCAGGTCGGCCTGCAACAACCAATCCTTGCGCCCCTCGGCGCTCAGCGTGCCGCGAAAGCGCAATTTGCGCAGACCGAGCAGATCGAGTTCCGCGGAGATCGCTTCTGTCTGCGCCGTGTCAGACACCAGATCAAACGTCACGGGCCGGCGGGTCGAAAGGTCAGCCACGCGAATAACTTGGGTCTTTTGCGGGTGTTGTGACATCTTTCCCCTCGCTTCCATTCTTGAAACATTGCATCACCTTGCTGTAAGCGGGATAAAAGCCGCAGGCGGCCAAGACAAGAGGGCAGAAATGACAGCGATCCGAAACCGAGTGGTCAGCGCCTTGGCGCTTTGCTGTCTTATTGTCGCAACCGGCTGTTCAGCCACCTACCGCAATCACGGCTATGTGCCGCCCGACGAAGACCTGCAAAGCCTCGTGGTGGGGGTGGATACCCGTGCCACCGTGGACGATGTCGTTGGGCCGCCATCTTTGTCAGGCGTGCTGGCGGATGGTGATTATTATTATGTGCGCAGCCGGGTGCGTGAATATGGCATGTTCCGCCCACAGGTCGTGGAGCGTCGGGTTCTGGCAATTTCGTTCAATGACGATGACTCCATCGCAAATATCGAAGAGTTCGGGCTTGAGGACGGTCAAGTCGTGCCGCTCGCGCGGCGTGTGACGGATTCGTCTGTGATCAAGAATGGCTTCCTCCGCCAGATCCTGAGCAATATCGGCAATCTCAACCCCGCCTCCGCGTTCGAGTAAAACAGGTCATGCCGCTGTCGCAGCTTGCGTGCTAGAGCGACCGGGACTAGGGTCGCTCAGCGCAGACGGGGTCGCGGTATGGCAGGGCTTGGCAATCAGCGGTATCAGGCACGGATCGGCACCACGCCCGAGGATCGCCACGCCGCACAGCGGTTGCGGGCGCGGGCCTTTCTGGGCGAGGCCGAGGGGCTGGATCGCGATTCGTTCGACGATATCTGCACCCATGTTCTGATCGAAGACGGTGCGAGCGGTCCTTTGGTTTGTTGCTTCCGGATGCTGATGCTGACCGGCGGTTCTGAGGTCGCGCAGAGCTACTCTGCGCAGTTCTATGAATTGTCCGCGCTGGCCGGATTTGAGGGCAAGATGGCCGAGATGGGCCGGTTCTGTATCGCGCCCGGCCTGAACGATCCCGATATCCTGAGAGTGGCCTGGGCGGCGATGACGCGATTTGTCGATGAGAACGGCATTGAGATGCTGTTTGGCTGTTCCTCGTTTCAAGGAACCGAAACGGACACCTATCTCGATGCCTTTGCCATGCTGCGGGAGCGGCATCTGGCGCCGCGACGCTGGTGGCCGCAGGTCAAGGCTCCGAGCGTGTTTCGCTTTGCGCAGCGGCTGCGGCGGCACAAACCGGATGTGAAATTGGCGATGCGGCATATGCCGCCTCTGTTGCGCACCTATTTGATGATGGGGGGGTGGGTGAGCGACCATGCGGTCATCGACCGGCATCTCAACACGCTGCATGTGTTTACCGGCGTTGAGATCGGCGCTATTCCGGCCACGCGCAAACGACTGCTGCGCGCGCTTGCAGGCTGAGGTCCCTTGACGCTGCCGGGGCGGCAGGATAGCCCGCGCCCATGGCACGCGCACCTCTTTTACAACTCACCGACATTTCGCTCACCTTCGGGGGTGAGCCAGTGTTTCACGATCTCTCACTTGTGGTGCAACCCGGCGACCGGGTGGCGCTTGTGGGGCGCAACGGGTCTGGAAAATCCACGCTGATGAAGGTGATGGCCGGTCTGGTCGAGCCGGATCGCGGTGTGCGGGTTGTCACACCGGGCATCAGCGTGGGCTATATGGAACAAGAGCCTGACATGGTCGGGTTCACCACGCTGGGGGACTATGCCGCGAGTGAATTGGACCCGGCCGAGACATACCGAGTTGAGATGGCGGGCGAGGGGCTGAAGTTTGATCCGGCACGCCCGGTCAGCACTGCTTCGGGCGGTGAACGGCGGCGCGCGGCTCTGGCCAAGCTGATGGCTGAGGCCCCCGATCTGATGCTGCTCGATGAGCCGACAAACCATCTCGATATCGAGGCGATTGCCTGGCTCGAAACCGAGTTGCGCGAGACCCGTAAAGGCTTTGTCTTGATCAGCCATGACCGCGCTTTTTTACGTGAACTGACGCGCGCAACACTCTGGATTGACAGGGGAATGACGCGGAGGCAGGAAAAGGGCTTCGAGCACTTTGAAGTCTGGCGTGACAAGATCTGGGAAGATGAGGATCAGCAGCGGCACAAGCTGGATCGCAAGATCAAGTCTGAGGGGCGTTGGGCTGTTGAAGGGATCAGCGCGCGACGCAAGCGCAATCAGGGTCGGGTGCGCGCCCTTGCCGAATTGCGCGCGGAGCGCAGCAGTCAGATCAGGCGTCAGGGCACGGCAGCGATGGCGCTTGAGGCGGGTCCGTCTTCGGGGCGGAAAGTTATCGAGGCTCTCGATATTTCAAAGGCTTATGGCGACAAGCTCATCTTGGATAAGTTCAGCATCAAAATCCTGCGCGGTGATCGGGTGGCCTTTGTTGGCCCCAATGGCGTGGGCAAGACGACGCTGCTCAAAATGCTGCTCAAAGAAATTGAACCTGATACCGGAACGGTCAGCCAAGGCACCAATCTGATGCCTGCGGTGTTCGATCAGGCGCGGGCACAACTGGACCCGGAAATGAGTCTCTGGGAAAGCCTGACAGGCGATGCCGATATGCGGGTATCGGGACAGGCGGATCAGGTGCTGGTGCGCGGTCAACCCCGGCATGTGGTTGGTTATCTCAAGGATTTCCTGTTTGACGAGCGGCAGATGCGCGCGCCGGTCAAGTCGTTGTCGGGGGGAGAGAAGGCTCGGCTTCTACTGGCCAAACTGATGGCGCGCGAAAGTAACCTGCTGGTCTTGGACGAACCGACCAACGATCTGGATATCGAGACGCTCGATCTCTTGCAGGAGCTGCTTGACGATTACGACGGCACTGTTCTGCTGGTCAGCCATGATCGCGATTTTCTTGACCGGGTGGCGACCAAGACAATCGCCATGGAGGGGGATGGTCACGCCATCACCTATGCTGGGGGCTGGTCGGATTACCGGGCGCAGCGCTTGGCGGATGTCACAGAGGAGTCGGCTAAAAAATCTGAAAGAACAGATAGTAAAAAGCCGGAGTTAAAGCAGTCAAAACCCGCCGCGACGCGCCTCAGTTTTACTGAAAAACACCGGTTCGAGGAACTGCCGGCGGTGATCGAACGCCTTGGTGCCGAGATTGGTAAGCTCGAAGATCTTTTGGCCGATCCGGCGCTTTTTACGCGCGAACCGATCAAATTCAAAAAGGCCACGGAGGCCTTGACGGCGCGGCAAGCGGCCTTGGCTGATGCCGAGGAGGAGTGGTTGGCGTTGGCAGAGCGGGCAGAAGGCTGATTTCTGCTGTAGTCCGACACCTGTCGCCGCTAAGGTGCGTTTCATGACCGCGACGGACGACAGAATGAAGGAACGTGTCAGGCGACTCTATGAAGGGCGCAGCACGCGCGCGACCCGTTTTCGCTATGCGCTGCTGATCTTTGACGCGTTGAGCATTCTGTTCTTTCTGGCAACGGCCACCTTGACGCTCAATCCGACGCTTATCGTCGCGGATGTCGTCGTTGCGCTCATCATCCTTGGCGATTTCCTCTGTCGCCTGTGGATTGCCGAGAAACGCTTGCGCCACCTGCGCCAGATCTATGTGCTGGTTGATATGATTGTTCTGGCTTCGCTCATTGTGGCGCCGTTTCTGGGGCAGGGCTGGGCCGCGCTGCGGCTCTTGCGCGCGCTGCGACTCGTGCATTCTTACCATCTGCTGCGTGATCTGCGCCGCGATGTGCGGTTTTTCCGTCGCCATGAGGATCCGATCGTGGCGGCAGTGAACCTTTTGGTGTTCATTTTTACCATGACGGCGCTGGTCTTGCTGTTGCGCGGGGGCAAGGAGCCGGGGCTGGAGACCTATGTCGATGCGCTCTACTTCACGGTGACGACGCTGACCACCACGGGATTTGGCGATATCATCATGACCACGGGCATCGGGCGGCTCTTGGCGGTTGGGATCATGGTGGTGGGGGTTGGTCTGTTTCTCGGACTGGCGCGGGCCATCTTCATGCCCTCCAAAGTGCGCTACAAATGCGAGGGCTGTGGCCTGTTGCGGCATGACCCTGATGCCATCCACTGCAAGCATTGTGGCCGTGAGGTCCGGATCGAGACTGAGGGCGCATAGCTGCGCGTCACTGCATCCGCAGCGCCCCATCAAGGCGGATCACCTCGCCGTTGAGATAGCCGCATTCGAGGATGAAGGTCGCGAGCCGGGCATATTCCGCCGGATCGCCGAGGCGTTTGGGGAATGTCACCTCTGCCGCCAGACTGTCCTGCACCTCTTGCGGCAGGCCGCGCAGCATCGGCGTGGCAAAGGTGCCGGGGGCGATGGCCATGACGCGGATGCCCTCGCGCGCCAGATCGCGGGCCATGGGCAGCGAGAGGCCGACGATCCCCCCCTTGGAGGCGGCATAGGCGGCCTGACCCTTTTGCCCGTCAAAGGCGGCGATGGAGGCGGTGTTGATGATCACACCGCGCGCGCCATCCGCATCGGGGGTGTTATGCGCCATCTCCGCCGCCGCAAGCCGCGCGACATTGAAAGATCCGATAAGGTTGATGTCGAGCGTGCGCCGAAAGAGGTCGAGTGGGTGGGGGCCATCGCGGCCCAGCACCTTGGCGCCGGTGGCGATGCCTGCGCAATTGATTGCCGCCGTGATCCGGCCCATGGCGGATTTGGCCGCTGCGATGGCGGCTGACACTGACGCCTCATCGGTGACATCGGTTGTCACGAATGACGCGCCGATTTCGGCGGCGATGGCCTCTCCTCGCTCCGAATCGCGGTCAAGGAGCGTGATTGCGGCGCCCATGGCGCGGAAATGGCGGGCTGTCGCCTCGCCCAGACCAGAAGCACCGCCGGTGATGATCGCGGCCGTTTCGTCAATGCGCATGCTGTCCTCGCTTGAGTTAAATGAACATATGTTCAAATATTGGGTGTGATCCCTGCTGTCAAAGACTGTCTTAGGCTTTTTCTTGGCCCAATTACTCGACTCCGTTCACCCTTGGCGCTGTCGCAAGCGGGTGATCACCCCGAGCGTCAGCACGGTGAGCACGATGCGGTAGATGTGGTGGATCGTCACAAAGGCGGGATTCGCCTGAAGGCTGAGGGCGACCAGCGCCATTTCGGTGACGCCGCCGGGAGCGAGGGTGATGAGGAGCACATCCACCGCCTCGCCCGTCATCTCATGCAGGGCGAGAGCCAGCCCGACGCCGAGGGTCAGCATCGCGCCCACCGCCGCCATCGCAAGCGCAGCCCCACGCAGCAACAGGCCGCGGCTAAGCCCGGTGAAACGCATGCCGAGCGCCGTTCCAAGCACGATTTGTGCCATATTTACAAGCCATTGTGGAATATCAAAGCTGAGCCAGCCCGTGAGCGAGAGCGCCGCCGCAAGGGCCATCGGCCCGGTCATCTGCCCGGCGGGCAGGCGCAGCACATGGCCCAGCCCCAAGCCCCCCAACCCCGCCAGCACGATCAGCGGCAGGTCGGACCATGGCACATCGGGGCGGGCCATGGTCATGCCCGCTGAGCTACCCACCGGTGCCCCCAGCCAGAGCGACAGGCCAAGGGGCAGGGCCGTGACCACAACGATAATGCGCAGGAATTGCTGCATCATCAGGCGGGTCACGTCGGCACCTGCCGCCTCGCCCAGTTCGATGCTCTCATAGAGCCCGCCGGGGGTGCTGGCGTAAAAGGCGGTGGTGGGGTCATAGCCGCCAAGATGGCGAAAGATCGTATAGCCCATGGCATGTGCCAGACCGACAAAAAGCGTGACTGCGCCGAAGGTTAGCGCGTAGTGATGCGCCTCGGTAAAGAGGGCTGGGGTCACTTGCGCGCCGATCATAAGGCCGATGATGGCGATGAACATCAAGCGCAGTTTCTGCGGAAAACGGTAGCCTGTGGGCAGGCGTTCAGGCAGGGCGGTGGCGATGAGGGCCGAGATGGCCAGCGGACCCAGCATAAAAGGCAAGGGCAGACCAATGGCTTGGCCAACAAAGCCCGAAAGAGTGGACAGGGCCAAGAGAAGAAGGGTGGTTGCAAAGATCGGCATGGCGCCCGTTCAAGCACCGGGCGCGGGCGGGGGCAAGAGGGGGATCAGAGGAATGTGACGAATTTGTCAAAGGGCATTTCGCGCAGGCGTTGACCTGTGGCTGCGAAGATGGCGTTGGCCAAGGCGGGGGCGGCGGGGGGCACGGGCGGCTCACCGATGCCCTTGATGTTGTCACCGTTTTCCAACCCGCGCACAGTGATTTCGGGGCATTGGAAGAGGCGAAGCGATTGAAATGTATCAAAATTACTCTGCTCTGCCGCGCCGCCCGCATAGGTGATCTGGGCGTGCATCGCATGGCCCAAACCAAAGAGAACGCCGCCCTTGACCAGCCCGTCAAAGTTGATCGGATCAAGGATGCGGCCTACGTCGGCGGCGACGAAGACGCGGTCGAGGCGGAGGCCGTTTTCGGTGTTCGTGACCTCGACCACTTGCGCGCAGGGCACGCCGAAGGAGAGGCAGAACGCGACGCCGCGCCCCTGACCGCGGGCAAGGGGGCTGCCCCAGTTTGACATCTCGCCGACTGCTTCCAGCACCTGCCGCGAAGGGGCGTCAGTGCAGAGGCGCAAGCGCTCGGCCAGTGGATCGGCCCCGGCGGCGTGGATCAATTCGTCGAGCAGACAGTCATGGAAAAACCCGTTGGAGGACGCCCCGACCGAGCGCCAGGACGAGATCGGCGCCAATTCGGGCGCGCGGTAGCCGGTGACGCGATAGTGAGGAATATCAAAGGGTTGATCCCATGCCCCGGCCACGATTTGCAGGTCCGGCCCCGGCGCGGGGATGCTTTGGCGGCCCATTTGTGAGGCGAGGATCGAAGGCATGGCGATGCCCAGATCATAGGCCGCGACCTGTCCATTCTCGACCCGGCCCCGCCCGCGCGCCATCGCGATCTGGCGGGGAAAGTCGTGGGTCATGTCCTCTTCGCGGGAATAGGTCAGTTTCACGGGCCGCCCCGGCAATTCCATTGCGATGCGGGTGGCGTGGCGCGTCACCTCATCCTCGAGCCGGTGACCAAAGCTGCCGCCGATCATCAGGGCGTGGATGTGGATGGCGTCGGGTGTAAGGTTTGTAAGGTTTGCCACGTTATTTTGTACAAAGCGCGGCACCTGGGTGCCGGTCCAGATATCGACCCGCTCGGGCGTGTAGAGGACGGTGGCGTTGAGCGGTTCGAGCGGCGCATGGGCGAGGTAGGGCGCGCGGTATTCGACCGTCAGATCGGTGCCATCGGAGAGGGCGGTGTCGATATCACCCGCGTCGCGGAACTGGCTGTCTTGCCGGTCGGGGGTAAAGCTGTCGGAGAGGCTCTGCCAATGGGCGTCCATCTCGGGCGGAATTTGGGCGGAGCCCCATTCGACCGGGATGGCGGCGACCGCCTGCATCGCGCGCCATGTGGTGTCGGCGATGACGGCAACGCCGTCGGGCAGGGCCACGACGGTGATCACGCCGCGCATGGCGAGGGCGGGGGCGGGATCATGGCTGAGCCGTGCGCCGCCGATCGCAGGGTTCAGGCGGAGGGCGGCATGGGCCATGTCGGGGAGGCTCACGTCGATGCCGTAGGTTTGCGTGCCGGTCGATTTGGCGACGATGTCGATCCGCTGCATCGGCTGGCCGAGGAGACGCCAGTCGGAGGGCGCGCGCAGGGTCACATCGGTGACAGGATCGGTGGTCGCGGCCTCGGCGGCGAGGCTTTGGTAACTGAGGCGCGTGCCATCGGGCAGGATCACCGCGCCGCGTTCGGTTCTTAAATCGGTTACGGAGAGGGTATGCAGCCGGGCGGCGGTGGCCTTGAGCGTTTCGCGGGCCACGGCCCCGGCGTGGCGGAGTTTGTCAAAACCATCAGGGACGGTGGTGGAGCCGCCGGTGATCTGCATGCCGAGAAATTTCATTGGCGCATCGGCAAGGCTGCGCACGGTTTCAGCAAGCCAGCTCTCGTCGGTGGCGCGGAAGGGCACGGCATCGCCTGCAAGGGCGGTGTTGTAATAGGCAGGGCTGGGGGGGCCGGGATCGGTCTTGATCTGGTCGAGGTCTACGTCAAGCTCCTCGGCAATCAGCGCCGCTTGCACAGATGTTGCCCCTTGGCCCTTGTCGGCGCGGGGGGTGATGAGGGTGATCGCCTCAGAGGTGATCAGCACATAGGGCGTGAGGGCTGCTGCCCCCTCGGGCAGGTCGGTGAGGAGCGGGTTGGCGTAGGGCGTCTTATACCGCCAGACACCAAAGGCCACACCGCCCGCGATGGCGACAGAGCCGATGAGAAATGTGCGGCGGGCGATGGTTTTGACGCGGCCCATGGATCACGCGCCCCTGAGGCTGCGGGCGGCGGTTTTCACGGCCTCGCGGATACGGGGATAGGTGCCGCAGCGGCAGAGATTGCCGGATAGGGCGTCGTCAATCTCGGTGTCGGTGGGATTGGGTGTCTCGGACAAGAGGCTTGCGGCCTGCATGATCTGGCCGGACTGGCAATAGCCGCATTGCGCCACCTGATGTGTGATCCATGCGGATTGCACCGGATGCGGCGCGTCGGGCGTGCCCAGCCCCTCGATGGTGGTCACTGGCCCCGAGACATCGCCCACCGCCACCTGACAGGATCGCGTGGCCACCCCGTCGATATGCACAGTGCAGGCGCCACATTGGGCGATACCGCAGCCATATTTCACCCCCGTGAGGCCCAGAATATCGCGCAGCGCCCAGAGGAGCGGCATGTCGGGTTCGAGATCCTCCAGAGAATGGTTGGTGCCGTTGACGGTGAGTTGCACACGCAGCCCTTTTTTGCAGCCTTTCGGACAATAATAAACCGATCAGTTCAGTTGTCCAGATGGCATGGCAATTGCTGTTTCACTCGGGCGCAAAGACCGTATAGTAGGGGCCTATGAAGCAAAAAACCGGGAAACGGATGCAGGTCGTCATTCACGCAGGAGCCCATCACACCGATGACGACAGGTTGATCAATTGCCTGTCCGCCAATCGAGAGATGCTGGCTGACCACGGCACCAATGTGCCTGATCCGCAACGCTATCGCCGTTTGGTGCGGGATATTCTGCACCAGGCCCAGGATTCCGGGCTGGCACCGGATGCACGCGACATTCTGGTTGATGCCATCAGCAATGAGGGGGCGGTGGATCGTCTTGTTCTGTCCAATCCGGGATTCTTCGGCACGCCCAAGATGGCGGTAGGCGGCGGGACCTTTTACGGCGCGGCCGAGCATCGGCTCAATCTCTTTCGGCAACTCTTTCCCGACGATCAGATCGAGTTGTTTCTTGGAGTGGTCAATCCGGCGACCTTCTTGCCGCCGCTGCTCAGACAGACCGAATTCGAGACGATCGAGGCCTTGTTGCGTGGCTATGACGTGGCGCATCTGAGGTGGTCGGAGCTTGTCACCCGGATTCGCACCCATCATCCGGATATTCCCGTCACCGTCTGGTGCAATGAGGATACGCCGCTGATCTGGAGCCAGGTCGTGCGTGAATTGGCTGGAATTGACCCCACGGTGCAATTTGAAGGCGAGTTCAGCCTGATGGAAGAGATTATGACGCCGGCAGGTCTCGAGCGGTTTCGCGGCTATGTGGCGGCCCATCCGGGCATGACCGAAGTGCAGAAGCGCCGGGTCGTTGCCGCGTTTCTGGATAAGTTTGCCGATGAGGCAGCCATCGAGGAAGAGCTGGACGTGCCCGGCTGGACCGATGCTGTGGTGGGCACGCTGACCGAGCTCTATGACGAAGACATGTTCACAGTCCAGCGCATGCAGGGCGTTCAGGTCATTACCCCGTGAAGCGGGGGCAATTGAGTGAGAATTTCGCTTGCAGTGCCGAGACAGCTTGTCTAATCAGGCGCGCAAGCCCCTATAGCTCAGCTGGTAGAGCAACTGATTTGTAATCAGTAGGTCCGCGGTTCGAGTCCGTGTGGGGGCACCATTTTACACAATTAAAACAATAGACTATAGGTATCGCCGGTGAAGTCTAGACCAACTATTTTGACGTTGTCACTGGATTTGTCACTGCATTTAAGAACCAAAAAAGACGAAGCGAATCGAACCCAGTCTTTGTCGAAATGTTGATGCCGTCATCCGCCTCGCAGCACTTGGCAGGCGAAATATCTTTGGGCCAGTCTGCGGCTTGGTGCAGGCATCGAGCCCTTCGGCCATGAAGTCCAGGCCGCTGCTTTCGAGCCTGCTCATCGGCCAGTCCCCTCGATTTGACCGCGCGCTTCAGCGATTTCCTCGAGCGTCAAGGTGTCTGCCATGCCGCCGTGCCCTGCCCATTCAATGTCATGTGCTTCGCAGGTTTCCATCAGCTTGCACTGTGTTGCGGCAATCAGAGCGAAAAGGCTTTCAGTCTCGGGTGAGTTCGGCAGTCTTGCAGCCTCGGCCATCTGCTCGACGGCGCGCAGTATTGCGCACGCTTGGTATAGCCTCTCCGAGGTTCTTTCGTGATTACAGCGAACGTGCTCGGGAATGTTCGTCATTGTCTCAGACTCCTTTTGTGGTATTACACCATTAATGCAACACTGCATCAATAACGCATACTGCATCAGAAGTGCAAGGTATAATTATGACGCCAGAACAATGCCGCGCCGCCCGTGCAATGCTGGCGATGTCCCAAGGCGATCTCGCAAGCTCCACGGGTGTTGCGAAGCGTACCATTGCGGGCTTTGAAATGGGACAGAGTACTCCTTATTCGCGCACCATCGCCGCGCTCCGCGCCGCCCTCGAATCCGCCGGGGTCGAGTTCATCGCAGAGAATGGAGGCGGAGCAGGCGTCCGATTGCGCAAGAATATCTGACTAGGCAGCGCACCCATAAATTTCTGTTCTTTGGCATAGGCTTGTGATTCATTTCCCCCCAAACAGCATGGGGGAGAAGAAACATGGCGCGGTCG